>CAYFSY010000021.1:0-17730 GCA_964345905.1 uncultured Paludibacteraceae bacterium
CTGACCACAGGCAAAGACGACTCAATGTCTATAAGGGTTGTGGATATGTTCTCGCCTATCGGCAAGGGACAGCGCGGACTTATAGTGGCTCAGCCAAAGACGGGTAAGACAGTCATGCTCAAAGAGATAGCAAACGCAATTCTGAAAAACCACCCGGAGGTCTATATGATAATCCTACTCATAGACGAACGTCCAGAGGAGGTAACCGACATGGAGCGTAGCGTAAATGCAGAGGTAATCTCATCTACATTCGATGAGCCTGCCGACAAGCACGTAAAGGTTGCAAACATAGTTCACGAAAAGGCAAAACGCTTGGTAGAGTGCGGACACGACGTGGTAATCCTGCTCGACTCAATAACTCGCTTGGCTCGTGCCTACAACACCGCTCAGCCTGCCTCAGGCAAGGTTTTGACAGGTGGAGTAGATGCCAACGCACTGCACAAGCCAAAACGCTTCTTTGGTGCGGCACGTAACATCGAAAACGGCGGTTCGCTTACAATCATCGCCACCGCTCTGACAGAGACAGGCTCAAAGATGGACGACGTGATTTTCGAGGAGTTCAAAGGCACAGGAAACATGGAGCTACAGCTCGACCGCAAGCTCTCTAACAAACGTATATTCCCTGCGGTGGACATCACTGCATCGAGCACACGCCGAGACGACCTATTGCTGTCAGAAGAGATGCTCAGCAGAATGTGGATATTGCGTCGCTACCTCGCCGATATGAACTCATTGGAGGCGATGGAGTTTATGCTCGACCGCCTAAAACACACCGAAAGCAACGAGGAGTTTTTAGCTTCGATGAATGACTAATTCAGATATTACAAGACAACTAAGCCAAATACGTAGAATTTACGAGGAGGCTTTTCCCGAAATCGAACGCCGTACATTCAGCAATCTGTGTACGGCTTTCGAGCTTTTTCCATACGTCCATCTACACCTAATCGAGGAGGCAGACGAGACGATAGGATTTATCATTTATTGGGATTTTACGGAGTTTATCTATGTGGAGTACTTCGCTATTAGCGAGAGGTTTAGAGGCGGAGGTATTGGTAGAAAGGCATTCAGTGAGTTTGCAAAGAGGCAAGCAAAGCCAATAGTGATAGAGGTAGAGCTACCCGAAAGCGACCTCGCTCGTCGGCGAGTTGGGTTCTACCAAAGGATTGGATTTACCCTGCGAGATGTGGAGTATATCCAACCACCCTACCACCCCAACCTGCCAGACTTGCCACTACTGCTGATGACCTACGGAGCAATCGACCTTTCCAAAACATTCAGCAACATCAAAAGCGAGATTTATAGGCATTGCTCCTATAAAAACTATTGCTAGAGCAAATATTTTACCTTATACCCCTCGAAAAGAACTCGATAAAATCAGCTACACATATCCACTCTCTTTATGCTGGCACCGATGTTGCGGAGGCGATTTTCGATATTCTCATAACCGCGGTCTATTTGGTCGATGTTGTCGATACGGCTGGTGCCGTCAGCACTCATAGCGGCGATAAGCATGGCTATTCCTGCACGAATGTCTGGCGAAACCATATTGTTTGCCTTTAGGCGGAATTGGCGGTTGTGTCCGATGACTACGGCACGGTGCGGGTCGCAGAGGATTATCTGTGCCCCCATATCGATGAGTTTGTCCACAAAGAACAGTCGGCTCTCGAACATCTTCTGATGTATCAAGACGCTGCCTTTTGCCTGAGTTGCCACCACAAGCATCACGCTGAGCAGATCTGGCGTAAGTCCGGGCCAAGGTGCGTCTGCTATGGTCATGATAGAGCCATCCATAAAGCTCTCGATGCGGTAACTCTCTTGTTCGGGAATGAATAGCGAGTCGCCCTGCTGCTCTATCTCAATGCCGAGCCTGCGGAAGCTGTCGGGGATTATGCCGAGCTGGTGGCAGCCTGCGTTCTTTATCGTGAGCGAACTCTGCGTCATGGCAGCCATTCCTATGAACGAACCAACCTCAATCATATCGGGTAGAATGCGGTGGTGTGTGCCGTTGAGCTTGCTTACGCCCTGTATCTTTAGCAGGTTTGAGCCGATGCCAGAAATCTTGGCTCCCATTGCGTTGAGCATCTGGCAGAGCTGCTGCAGATATGGCTCACAGGCGGCGTTGTAGATAGTGGTGTCGCCCTCGGCTACAACAGCTGCCATCACTATATTTGCCGTGCCCGTTACCGAGGCTTCGTCGAGTAGCATGTAGGTGCCTTTCAGCGTTTCGGCTTCTATCTCGAAAGCACGCTTTTCGCGATTGTACTCGATATCCGCACCGAGCTTTTGCAGTCCGATGAAGTGCGTGTCGAGCCTACGCCTGCCGATTTTGTCGCCACCCGGTTTGGCAAAGCTAAGCTTTTTCATCCTGCTGAGAAGCGGCGAAATCAGCATTACCGAGCCTCGCAAGCGAGCACACTTTTTCAGGAACTCGTCGCTACGTAGGAAGTCGTAGTTGAGGCTCTCCGCTTTGAACGAGTATTTGCCATGCTCCAGTCGCTTGACCTCCACGCCGATGTCCTCTAAAAGAATCAGCAGGTTTTTGATGTCGAGTATCTCTGGAATATTTTCTATTATAACCTCCTCCTCTGTAAGCACTGTTGCACAGATTACCTGCAACGCCTCGTTTTTCGCTCCCTGTGGTTCAATCTCACCAAAGAGCTTTTTGCCTCCTTCTATGATAAATGATGCCATATCTTTATTTCATATTTTTACAAAATTTACCGCAAAGATAGTGATTTTTTGTTTAATGTTCAATGTTTAGTGTTTAGTGTGTGATGCTTTGTTTGAGAAAAACTAATTTCTCCCTTTGAAATAAAGGGGGAAAGCGACGAAGTCGCAGGTGGGATTTATAACAAAAAAAGGACGAACCCGAAAGCTCGTCCCTAAATTCTTTATTGGATAATAAAATACTCCTACATTCCAATACCGCCGCCACCTTGACTGCCGCCTTTCTTGTCGCCCTCTTTTAGGTCGGTGTTTTCGATACCACGCTCCGCTTTGGCTATCTTTGCCTTCATCTCTCCGAAACGCCAAGATACGTTAAGTGTAATTTGCCTTGCTCTATGTTGCATATTATTTTTAAACTCAAACGTATCATCGAAAGTACTCATTTGGTAAGACATATATTTTGCGTGTGGATTTACCACGCTAACATTTACGTTCAGTTGGTCGTTTTTCAAGAAACTGCGTCCCAAAGAAGCATAGTAGTAGTAGTAGTAACCTGAGAAGCTCATCTTGTAGCCTTTATATGGCGGCATTCCACCTCCGCCAAGCGAAAGCTTTAGCTTCCATGGCATTACAAAGTTCATGCCAGCAAACAGATTGGACTGTAGCGAACCAATGCTATAGTCTAAGTTGCTATAGTAGTTGTAGCGAGGACCTCCGCTAAACCACATGCTTAGCCACTGCGTAGGATTGTAGCTAATGAATGCGTTCAACCCCGTATAGTAGTTTTTACCGATATTGTTGTAAGTTGCATGGTAAATTCCATCATCTGCCACAAAGTGGTCTTGCGTGATGGCGTTATTAACCAAACCACCATCTAGCGATAGATTCAGATTAACTTTCTGAGAAAAGAACCCGTATGATAGGCTCAGGTTGTGAGAACGTTCCGATTTGAGGTTTGGATTACCATAACTGATGACTTTGTCGCTTACCCTCTCTACGTATGGATTTAGGTAAAAAATAGATGGACGAGAGATAGAGTTGTTGTAGCTCAACGATAGGTTCATACCCGGACTAACCATATAGCTTAGCGAAACCGAAGGAATCAAGTCCACATATTTTGCCTTAAAGCCATCTTGTTCTGAATCGATAAAATGTACATCTTGGATATTACCCTCGAGCCTTGCTCCAACTCTTGCCGAGAACTTTTGTAGGCGGAATGTATATGAACCATACGCTCCAAACACCTGCTGATAGTACTTCATATCCTGCTCCTTTTGGTCTGGGTCTTTGATGTCGTATCCTTGAGTTGCTGGGTTGAATAGCATGTAAGTATTGTTGGATATATTGCTCCTGAAAATATACTTTACTCCTATCTCCATGGTGTGCTTGCCTCCTGCAAAAGGCTCTACGTAGTCAATCTGTGCCGTGTGCTCTGTGCCGTGTGCTTTAGATGTGGTGCGTCGGTCTTTATCCACCACACCTATTGCTGGCAGAGCTGCATCGTTTAAAATTCTAAACTGGCTCTCGTTTCTGGTAGGCTGAGTTGATATAAGGTAAGACAGCGTTAGCAGTTGTCCTGGCTTCTGGAATGTATGCTGATAGTCGATATTTCCGTTGATGCTAAAGATTGAGTTTTTCTGTAAGTCAAGGAAGTTTTGGTATCTGCCCACAATGTTTTGGTCTTTGTCCTTCATAAACAGATTTGAGGTGTATGGTTTGCTGTTTGAGCCGTATCCCCAAAGTCCAACGCTTCCGCTGATAAGGTTCATCGAGTCAATCTCGTAACTTAGCTCTAAGTTGCCATAGTGTCCGTTATATTTTGTCATTGACTGATACTTTTCCTCACCATGATATTTATATGGCATCGCCTCGTTACTGTATGTTGTAAGCGTTTCTGTAAGCATCTCGCTATAGCCTAAATTGTAGTGGTAGTTGGTAGTTACTCCAAACTTACCGATTTTAGCAGCAAGATAGGCGCTTGCGCCCAAACTACCAGTAGCAATATCATATCTGGCAGAGATATTACCTTGAAAGCCTTGCAGAGCACTCTGAGTTACGATATTGATGATAGCCTGTACGCCTTCGGCATCGTATTTAGCACCTGGTTCTGTGATTACCTCTATTCGCTTGATATTGCTTGCAGGCATCGATTTCAGCACATCTTTTGGGTTTTGGCTAACGATATTCGACGGTTTACCGTTGATATAAACCTTAAACGAACTCGAACCCTTTACCTTGATATTCTCCTCGTGGTCTATGGTTACCATTGGCACCTTGCGAAGCATCTCGAGTGTAGAGTTCGATTTGCTCTCTGGGTCTGACTCGATGTCGTACTTGATGCGGTCGAGCTCTTGGGTTACAAGCGGTCTGTAGGCTACTACTGCAATCGCTTTTAGCTCCTCCCCCGCTTGCAGTTTGATGCTTCCCAAATCTACCACTTGGCTTTCGGCTAAAACCACCAGCACGTCTGTCGAGGTCATTCCCTCTTTGGAAATAGTCAGGAGCATTGTGTCTGGTTGGCTCTGGTAGGCGAACTCAAACTGTCCGCTTGCGTCTGTTACTCCACGCTTTACGCCGTCGAAGTCCATCATTCCACGCCTTAGAACGTAGGTGGCGTACTCTACCGCCTTGCCTGCGGTGTCGGTAGCCAAGCCTTTGATAGTGTAGGTTTTGGGTGCTTGTTGTGGTGTGCTACCTGCTTGTGTCTCTTGTCCGAAAACCCTTTCGCTGCCTGCAGATAGTAGGATAATAGCGAGGATTATGCTAAATCTTTTTACCATAAAAATTAACTTGTATTTTTTTAAGTATTGAATTTGCTACAAAAGTAGTTATTTTTAGAATACCTTGTATTACAAAGTACCGATATTTATCTTAAATTAACTTTATTTATATTTTATCAACTGTCAAAAATCAACCTTAATTAGCTTAATTTTTCGGAGAACAAAGGTACAAAAAAATGTTGAATTCTTAAATATTAAATTATATGGACTAAATACAAACCTACAATTCGTTTAGACGTGGTTGATTTTAAGAAGATTTGAAATGCAAATGATAGAAAATCAAAACCAGTAAATGCCAAATACTATTAGCCATATCAGCAGCGTCAGAACCCCAAAGAGCCAAAGTTTAATTCCACCTTTGTATAATAGCAGCGAGATATAGAACCCGACCAATCCAAGATAAGCACTTGTAAGTAGTACCCAATTCGGAGTCATAATAAGGAATAATATACCTGTTGTAAAATTGTATCGATAAAACCAATAGAGAGAATCAACTATTAGCAGCAGGTTTATAATCATTCCTATCAAGCCAATGATTTTGTCTCTTTTTTTCATGCTTTTACTCTTTTACTAAAATCTATTCCACAACCAAACTAAACCGCCAGCTCCAAAATCTTATCCACAATGTGCCGTGCTACCTCGGCTTTGGATTGTAGCGGAAGAGAAAACTTTTCGCCGCCAGCAAGAAGGATTGTAACCTTGTTTGTGTCATAGCCAAAGCCTGCTCCCGCGTCGTTGAGCGAGTTTAGCACAATCATATCCGAGCCTTTACGCCGCATCTTTTCTAATGCGTTTTGCTCCTCGTCGTTGGTCTCCAAGGCGAAGCTGCAAAAGACCTGCCCCTGCCGTTTTAGCTTGCCCGCCGCAGCGGATATATCTTTGGTGGGTTTTAGGCGCATGATAAGTTCGTCTCCCTTACGCTTTATTTTCTGCGTAGCCCTTTCTACAGGCGTAAAGTCCGCCACAGCGGCACAGAATATAGCCACATCGCACTGATCTACCCTCGCCATTACAGCATTATACATATCCTCAGCAGACTCCACATCGGTGCGAACTACACTACCCTGAGGCGTTTCGAGTGCCACTTTGCCTGAGATTAGCTCCACCTCCATTCCTCTGTTGGCACACTCCGCCGCCAAAGCGTAGCCCATTTTGCCGGTAGAATAATTGCCAATAAAGCGGACTGGGTCTATCGGCTCACGAGTAGGTCCAGCTGTGATTAAAACTCTCATTTTTCTGCAAAATAATCTCGTAAGAACTTCACAATCTCCTCAGGCTCCTGCATACGTCCTCTGCCCACGGTATTGCAAGCGAGTTCGCCGAAGGCTGGCTCTATGAACTGCACGCCTATCTCTGTCAAGACCTGCATGTTGCGTTGCACAATTGGGTGCTCGTACATTTTGGTATTCATAGCAGGTGCCATAAAGGTCAGCTTATTGAACGCCAAAAATAGCGTAGAGAGTGCGTCATCTGCCACTCCAGAGGCAAACTTACCAATGATATTGGCAGTGGCGGGTGCCACAAGCAACATATCACCCCAATCTGCATGCGAAATATGTTCAGGATTAAAGGTACTAACAGGCTCAAACACCTCCGAATAGACCTTGTTACGTGAGACAGTCTGCAAAGACACAGGGGTAACAAACTGCAATGCGTTGCGTGTTGCCACAGCCTTTACTTCCGCTCCCTCAGCGATAAGTTGACGTATAAGTTCAGGGGTTTTATAGGCAGCTATTCCGCCAGTAATCCCAAGCAATACCTTTTTCCCTTTTAGCATAAAATCTTTATCTTTTTAATTGTTTGTTCCAAAATTCTTACTTTCTATTAACTATAAATTTGCCAGACGAAATCTGCTTTTTGCTATCTTTCAACACTATGGTGTAAACGCCAGATGTCAGATAGCTGATATTCAGAGTATTGCTCTTGTCTGCTCCAACTTCGGTTTCTGCCAAAAGCTGTCCGAGATAGTCGTAAACAAATGCCTTAAGGTTTTCGCCTGTAATGCCCGAAATATCGAGCTTAATGGTGCTGCCAGACACAGGATTTGGGGAAATAGTCATATTTTTATTCTCCCCCGTGCGAGCAATAGTTGTTCCTCCTACAGCGGTTTTATCAATAGAGAATTCATTGACTACAAACCAGAATTTATAGTATCTGCCAAAATCCACATTGAGAGTCAAAAGGTTGCGTGCATTGCCTGTCTCGTCGATATATTTTAGGTTAGACGAACCATTGCCGTCGCTATTTGCCCACCAACCGAGTCCGTTGCCAGCCTTGTCGTAGTACGAGAGGCAATAGGTGCCGTTTGGCAGAGTAAAGCTTTTATCGTACGATGTACTCGCCTTGAGCGTATCTGGAGAAATTTCTTGCACTACGTTACCCGCAATGTCTGTTATCTGCCAATAGGTTTCGCGAGGTTTCTTGTTTGTTCTCATGCTCAGCGTGAAGTTATTTGACTTTACAATCTGAGGCTTTTCAACTCTGGACTCCATGCGGTTATTGTATGGAGTTGGGTCTGAGGCTCCGTTAGGTTGCGAAACCTCGAAGTAGAACTTTGCCGAATTGCCCGTAACCTTGTTCCAGTCTGGCATCTCAGGCAGTTCTATTGTGTCGGTTTGCATAAACGCCAAATTGCCTTTCCATTCAAAGCTTAGCGGTTCGTCGCCAACAAAGCCGTATGTTATGTTAGCCGAGGTAAGAGGCTTTTTCCCAATGCTTTTTATCACAACAATTGGCGAGAATGCCGATGGATTCAAGCGGCGAAAGTTTGGGTTTGTGGTCGGTGATATTATCTGCTCTGCCTCAACGTCGTTCTCTTGCAAAATATCTCCGTATGTTACTAAATAGCTTGTCATGCAGTAGTATCCGTATGGGTCTGCTTCGATGTCGTAATCGAAGTTTATTGACGAGTCTCTTATGTAAGGCGTCAGCTCAAACTCTTGAGTCTTACCCTCCATACCCGGACACCAGCCAGCTCTGGCATAAACCCATGTGCCTCCCTGTGGATACATGTGGTTGTCGTCGCAACTTTGTAGGATTTCCCACTCTGCAATCACACTACCGTTTGCCTTTATCTTATGTTTATTAGAACAGAATTCTCCACAGTTTCTGTTGCTCTTGCCAAAGTTGTGTCCTGTAACAGTTGTGCGGAGTTTTGCTCCCTTCTCGTCTGCTTGCAACTGGAACGTGGTATCATTTACAATAGAATCAAACTTACTCATCGGGAAGCCGTTCCACTCATTTTTCCATGAGCCTTCGCGACTGTTCCACACAGGCTTTATGCTTTTTACCTCACGAGTAGGAGTACCCTCGATAAAGGCAAATTTTATGTCAACAAGTTCCAAGTAGTTGTCGTCACGCATCACCACATCGCCTTTTAGCAGAGGCAAGAAGTCTGTAACGTCGAAAACATATCGCCATCCCTCGCCGTTTAGAATATCTATACTACGGTCTAATCCAGCACCATACGGAGTAATATAAGTCCAAAGCCTCCAAGGGTACATTATCGGCTTACCAGCGGTGTCCACGCCTGTTTGGGTAAGAATATCTGTATAAACAATCATATCCCACTCGCCACATGGATAGTCGATGCCGTCATTTTGAGTGTAATTTCCTGTTGGGTCGCACTTTATGGTGTAATACATCAGCACCTTAGAGTACTGCTTAGAGCCGTCGGGAAACGAGAATGTGTCCACCTTGTTGGCACTTCGCGGCTGCGAAAAGTCAAACGTCTGTATAATAGTTGTATCGCCTGGTGCCGCAATAAGCGCAGCGATAGAGAACAGCGAAAACAGGGTTGTTAATAGTAATTTTCTCATAAAACTTTTCTTTTTTATTAAAACTCTCTTAAACAATCAAAACTAATCACGGCAAAGTTATAAAATTTATCTGATTCTATCCCGATTTTTTTGGACAAATTCTGTCCAGCTTTTGCATTTGCTACCAGTAGTTGGCTTTTTTGTGGTGGATTTTTCTAAAAACTCATTCCACGAAGTGCCTCTGCTTGCTGTCTGCTTCAACGGCGACGACGATTGCAAGAAGTGGCAGTAGGCTGCCGCCAAGCCGTCGGTAGCATCGAGGTAGGTTGGTAGCTTTGCTTCGTCAAGTCCGAGTATCTTTACCAGCATTCCTCTGACCTGCTCTTTGGAGGCTCTACCACGACCCGTTATCGCCATTTTGATTTTCAGCGGAGCGTACTCAGCAATCGGGATATCACGCATCATGGCAGCCGTGATAGCCACGCCTTGAGCACGTCCGAGCTTGAGCATCGACTGCACGTTTTTCTCAAAGAATGGCGACTCGATAGCAAGTTCGTCAGGCAGGTATTTCTCAATAATCTTTGTAACCTCCTCAAACACATGGCGAAGCGTCAGGTAGTGGTCTTTTATCGAACGCATATTTACCACACCCAAATCTACAAATTCAGCCTTGCTGCCACAAACTTTTATGACACCATAACCCATAACTGTAGTTCCAGGGTCGATTCCCAATATAATCCGTTCGCTTTTAATCACTTCGCTGCCTTACGTTTTTTTATATTTTTGAAAATAAGATACATAATAAACAGCCCAAGCAATGCCAAAAAACCATAACCAATATAGTGAGAATATCGCTCTATCAGCTCTTGCTGACCGTGTGCCAAGTAACCGAGATACGCCAAAACACAGTTCCAAAGTCCAGCTCCTACAAAGGTGTAGAAGGCAAACCAAAAGTAGTTCATCTTGGCAAACCCCGCAGGAATCGAGATAAAGTGGCGTACCACAGGGATAAAGCGTCCTATAAAGGTAGAAATTTTGCCGTGTTTATTGAAAAACACTTCGGTCTTTTGCAGTTTTTCGCTACTCATCATCAGCATTCGTCCCAAGCGACTATCGGCAAACTTGTACATCACGCTCCTGCCAAGCCATTTACCGAGGATAAAGTAGTTGGCAGTAGCACCAATCAGTGCACCAATTGTGGCAAATAGCAGTATCAAAGCTATACTCATGTCGCTTTCTGGGTCCATAGCCACATACACCGCAGGTGGCACCACCAGCTCCGACGGCACAGGAAAAATAGAGCTCTCGGCAGCCATCAGCACTGTGATAGCAGGGTAGCTCATATTATCCATATACCAAGCCTCTATGCGGCTAAACCACGAGGCTTTCACCGCCACAGCGGTGCTATCTGCTACTTCTGTGGCAAAAGTCACTTGGCTCGATAGTCCTAAAATTAGGATTAGAACTAAACTAACGTATATCTTTCTCATTTTCAATGCTGTAATCTCTAATGTGATTATACTATTTCTTTGCATTAACGCAAAAACGCAGTGCGAAGTTAATATATTTTTTCCGAACAATCGCATTTTATCATAAAAACAGCGATAAAACCAACTCTTATATCCATTTTCAGGCGAAAAATAAAAATAAAACACCGAAAATTTTTGTGGATTCAAAAAAAAGTATTACCTTTGCAGTCCAATCCAAACGAATGACTCATTAGCTCAACTGAATAGAGCATCTGACTACGGATCAGAAGGTTAGGGGTTTGAATCCCTTATGAGTCGCAGGAGCAAGGCACATTACGAAGAAGTGATGTGCTTTGTTTTATTTATAAGTTATTGACAAAGTCTATCAACGGCGATTTTTCATTATTCGCATGACTTATATTTTTTGTAACTTTGCACCTTGAATTTCGGAAATAGAGATGTTAGAGTTTAGAGATTTTGATGTAAAAGATAGAGAATTGGTACAGTCGCACACATTGCAGTTGCCGTATATGAACTGCGATTTGGCGTTTGCCAATCTTTTTGTGTGGAAGTTCCTGTACAACACCCAGATTTGCACCCACGGCGACTTCTTGTATGTTCACTATTGGGCAAACGGCAAACCATATTTTATGCCACCACTCGGTAGTGGCGACTTGAGGCAGGCTTTTGAGGTGCTATTCAAGTTTCACGAGGAGAATAGCGACCTGAGGTTTTGCCTGCAAGGTATCAGTGAGCTGATGAAAAACAGGATTGAGGAGCTTTACCCAGACAAATTCTCGTTCATCTCTAAACGCGAATACACCGACTACGTTTACCTCCGCGAGAGCCTGATAACGCTTAGCGGCAAGAAACTTCAGCCAAAACGCAACCACGTCAATCAGTTCCACAGAAACTACCCCGACTACCGCTTTGTGCCTATCACGCCTGAGCTGATACCCCTCTGCCTCGACTTCGAAAAGCGTTGGTACCAACATAACACGAACGACGAGATGGCTCAGTCGCTCACAAACGAGCAGAGAGCAATAAAAAATGGGTTGGAGAACTTCACCGAACTTGGATTGCAGGGCGGTGCTTTAATTGTTGGCGACGAGATTGTGGCTTTCACATACGGTTCGCCGATAAACCAGACTACCTTCGACGTGGTGGTGGAAAAGGCAAACCCAGACTTTGTGGGGTCGTATGCTACTATCAATCAAGAGTTTGCAAGGAGCATCCCCGAGCAATACATCTACATCAACCGCGAGGAGGATTTGGGCATCGAGGGGCTACGCAAAGCCAAGCTTTCGTATCAGCCACACGAACTGCTACATAAATTTACCGCTCATATCGCTCAGCCATGACCATAAAGGAGCAGTGCAAACAGCTTTGGCGAGAAGCCTTTTCGGACTCGGAGGAGTTTATAGACTTCTACTTCTCGAGGATTTTTTCAGACGAGATAAACCACTACGTGGAGGGTGCGGAAGGGCGTGTAGTCGCCGCTCTACAAGCCATTCCCTTTGAGATAAAAGCAGGCGAGACAATGCTCCGTGCCGCCTACCTTTCGGGCATCGCCACAAGCAAACGGTTTCGCAGGCAGGGATTTATGCAGAGGCTGATGGACAAAACGCACCAAGAGCTCGAAGCACAGGGCTACTACATGGCGTTTCTGATTCCCGCTGAGCCGTATCTTTTTGATATTTATGCCAAGTTTGGCTACCATACCGCTTTTTACAAAGACTACGAGGAGATTTTTGTAAATGATTTTCCAGAAAACGAAATAGAGGTAAAGGTGGCAGATAAATCGCTTGACATCAAAGAGTTATTCAGATATTTTGACAGAAAACAGCGAGAAAAATCGGGGGTAATTTTCTCTGAAAAACACTTCTCGATTTTGACGGATTCTTTTCTACTTGAGGGCTTACCAATCCTGATAGCCACCGCTGACGGCACAATAGCGGGATTAGCCTTTGTAGGAGCGGACTACAATGTACCAAAACTGTTTGCCGACAGCGAACCTGTTCGCCAAGCCTTGCTAACGCAAGTTGCCAAGCTAAGTGGCAGAGAGAACGTTAGGCTCAAAACCAACGCCAAGAAAATCCCCTACGCAATGGCAAAACCATTGAAAAACAAGGAGTTAATTTTACCAGAAAATCTTGCAATCTCGCTAATGTTAGATGAGTGAGAATTTTCGGCAAAAGTTCCAAAAAAAATAGTTATCTTTGCAGGAATTTGTAAAAGATTTCTGAAAATGGCTAAATATAAAGCAGACAAACCGAAAAAAGACTCGTTTTTTAACCTCTATTTTACTTCGACGATAAGTATCGCAATCGCACTGTTTATGGTGGGTTTCGTGGCATTTTTGCTCTTTTGGGGGCGAAGCGTGGCAAACTACACTAAAGAGAACCTTGTGGTGTCGCTCGTAATGAATGATTCCACTACCAAAGCGGATTTGGACAGGGTACAGAAGTATCTCTCGGAGGCAGAGTTTGTAAAGACGCAAAGGCTCATTACCAAAGAGGAGGCTTTGGAGGAGCACATCGCAGATTTGGGCGAAAACCCAGTGGAGCTGACGGGCTACAACCCGCTAAAAGCCTCTATCGAAATCAACCTCAAGGCAGACTACATCAACGACGAATTCCTCGGCGACCTCGATAAAAAGTTCCAAAACTACGCCTTTATCGACGACGTGGTCTATCAGAAAACCATGATTTCAGACCTTACGGAAAACATTCAAAAAATCTCGGTAATACTCTTGGTTATTGCCGCTGTACTGCTGCTCATCACGATAGTTATCATAAACAATACTATACGAATTTCCATTTACTCTAAACGCTTTATTATCAACACTATGAAGCTCGTTGGAGCCAAAGCGTGGTTTATCCGCAAGCCGTTTATCGGACGATTTATCAAAAATGCTCTAATCGCCTCGTTCATAGCGTGTTGCGGACTGTTTGGCATAGGCTACTACATCAAGACACTCGACCCATCGCTACCGCTCTACGACTACAAATTCTACTTGCCGATAGTGCTTTTGGTCTTTGTCTTGGGCTTTTTGGTAAACTTCTTAGCCTCGCTAATGGCTATCAATCGCTATATTCGTATGAAGTCTGATGATTTGTATTTTATCTAAAAAACACATAAATAATTCATTATGAGCAGAATAAATTATATCATTATTGCACTATCAGTAGTAACCTTGATAATCGGTTTTGTGCTGATGTCGGGCGGTAAGACCGTTGCGGAGTTCAACCCAGAGGTCTTTTCCTTCCGCCGCATCACATTGGCACCAATCGTTTGCCTCATTGGCTTTGTGATGGTTATCGTGGGAATTATGTACAGACCAAAAAAGTAAGCCGTTATGACCTGGATTGAGTCTGTCATTATCGCTATTGTAGAGGGTTTGACGGAGTTTTTGCCCGTATCCTCTACCGGACACATGATTATCACTCAGTATCTGCTCGGAGTGCCGTCAGACGAGTTTGTCAAGGCGTTTACGGTAATAATCCAATTTGGAGCGATACTCTCGGTAGTGGTGCTGTACTACAAGCGGTTTGTAAACATCAAGCCGATGAAGGCTTTTCAGCTCGACGAGAGCCAAAAGAGCCTTTCGAGTGGCAAAAAGCTCGGCGTATATTTTTCGCGACTGACCGAGAAGTATGACTTCTATTGGAAACTGCTGATTGCCTTTATGCCTGCTGCTGTGCTTGGTTTTTTGTTTTCAGATAAAATCGACGAGCTTTTGGAGAGCGTAATGGTGGTAGCCGTAATGCTAATTATAGGCGGTATCTTTATGATTTTTGCCGATAAGATTTTTGCAAAAACTACCGACGACCAGACCATGACAAAAAAGCGTGCTTTGATAATCGGCTTCTGCCAATGCGTAGCGATGATACCCGGCGTAAGCCGCTCTATGGCTACGATTGTGGGTGGTATGTCGCAAAAGCTAACGAGGAAAAACGCCGCCGAATTTTCGTTCTTTTTGGCTGTGCCTACGATGCTTGCTGCAGCGGGTTGGAAACTATTGAAGCTACTTCTCGAACCATCTGCCAGAGCTTTGCTGATAGACAACCTCGGCGTGCTGATTTTGGGTAATATTGTGGCGTTCATTGTGGCGATGTTGGCGATAAAATTCTTTATCAGTTTTCTGACAAAATATGGTTTCAAAGCCTTTGGCTACTACAGAATCATTGTAGGAGCAATCATGATATTTCTGCTTCTAACAGAGGCTAACTTGGTGGTTTAAAGATAATTAAATAAAAAACAGATAAAACTCTATATGGAAGAAAAAGTTGCAAAAGCACTACTCAGCATAGGGGCGGTATTCTTGCGTCCCGATGAGCCTTTTACTTGGGCGAGCGGCATCAAAAGCCCAATCTATTGCGACAACCGCCTGATACTCACTGCACCCCGCGAGCGAAAGCTGGTGGAGGAGAGTTTGGTAGAGGTCATCAGGAATAAGTATCCGGAGGCTGATGTGATAATGGGAACAGCCACAGCGGGCATCGCTCATGCTGCTATTGCCGCTTCGATACTCGATTTGCCGATGGGCTACGTGCGTTCGGGCTCGAAAGACCACGGCAGGCAAAACCAGATCGAGGGCAGGCTCGAAAAGGGGCAGAAGGTTGTGGTGGTAGAAGACCTGATATCTACGGCTGGAAGCAGCATAGAGGTGGTAGAGGTGCTACGCGAGGCGGGTGCTGAGGTTTTGGGAATCGTCAGCATTTTTACCTACGGCATGCAGAAGGGGCTGGACAACCTGCGGAGAGCAAACATAGAGAACACCAGCCTTTCGAACTTCGACACACTGGTAAAGGTGGCTGCTAAAGAGGGAATTATCAGCGAAGGAGATATAGAGCGTCTGCTGAAGTTCCGCCAGAATCCAAGCGACGAGAGCTGGATTCGGGGCTAAAAGAGAGAAGGATTTTTCTAACTAAAAAAACAATATAGCACTATGGCAAAAGTTCGCAACCTGCTGGAGATCACAGATTTCAGCACAGAAGAGATTGGCGATTTGGTAGATTTGGCTCTGAATATTATTTCCGACCCGAAACTCTACTCAGAGGCGTGCAAGGGCAAAAAGCTCGCAACGCTTTTCTACGAACCAAGCACGCGTACAAGGCTCAGCTTTACATCGGCAATGATGGAGCTTGGAGGCAATGTTTTGGGATTTTCAGATGCTGCTGCGTCGTCTGTAAGCAAGGGCGAAGTGGTTGCCGATACGGTGCGTGTGGTGGAGTGTTTTGCAGACATCATCGCCATGAGGCACAGCAAAGAGGGTGCGCCTTGGGTAGCCTCGCAATACATCTCAATTCCTATTATCAATGCGGGCGATGGCGGGCACAGTCACCCAACCCAAACCCTGACGGATATGCTGACTATCTATCGTGAAAAAGGCAGTTTCGACAACCTTACGATAGGCTTCTGTGGCGACCTGCTCTACGGAAGGACTGTGCATTCGCTTGCTAAGGCTATGGGACGATACAAGGGGATAAAGTTTGTGTTTATCTCGCCAAAAGAGCTTAGAATCCCCGCTTACCTGCGGACAGACATTCAGAAAAAAGGCTGTGAGTTTATAGAGGTAGAGAGCATAGAGGAGGCGATGCCAATGCTCGATGTGCTCTACATGACGAGGGTTCAGAAGGAGAGGTTCGACTCGGAGGAGGTGTATAATCGCCTGAAAGACAGCTTTATACTCGATATGCCAAAGATGCAGTCAGCCAAAGAGGATATGATAATCCTACACCCGCTGCCACGAGTAAACGAGATTGCCTACGAGGTGGATAGCGACCCAAGAGCCTGCTACTTCAGGCAGGTGCTCAACGGTAAATATATCCGCATGGCGCTGATTTACACGCTTCTAAGGTGGAAAGAGGAGGGCAAGTTCTGCGACGAAGAGAGCCAGACCAGAGAGATACCCTGCCAAAATCCACGCTGCATAAGCTACACCGAGAGGGTGCAGCCGCTCTATCGCCAAGCCGACGACGGCACAAAACGCTGCGTATATTGCGACGCTGTTTTGGCGGAAAAGGGCTAACTTTGCTAAGCGTTCATTATTCAGATTATTAAAAAAATAAAAGATAAAAAAATACAATTTTATTATGCAATACGATAAAATACTTGTTCTTGACTTTGGAAGTCAGTATAACCAGCTAATAGCCAGACGCATACGCGAGATGGGAGTGTTCTCTGAACTGATGCCTCACACCATTACGGCAGAGGAGATCTCGAAAATCCCAAACGTCAAGGGGATTGTGTTCTCTGGCGGTCCGAAGAGCGTGTACGAGCCAGACGCATTTAAGTGCGACGAGAAAATATTTTCGCTCGGGCTGCCTATCTTTGGCATCTGCTACGGTATGCAACTAACCTCGAAATACTTCGGCGGAGTAATAGAGCGTGGAGTCACAAAAGAGTATGGCAAGATGGGCATCAGGCTCATGGAGGAGTGTAGGCTTTTCAAGGGATTGCCCGAGCACCAAGATGTCTTTATGAGCCATAGCGACTCGGTCTCTAAGCTGCCGGAGGGTTTCTCGCTTGCAGCAGAGAGCGAAAATGGCATTGTGGCGTCTATCTTTGACGAGAGTCGCCAGATCTACTGTGTGCAGTTCCACCCAGAGGTTCGCCACTCTGTCTATGGCAACGAGATGATCAAAAACTTTGTCTTTGAAATCTGTAAGGCTCAGAACAACTGGAGCATGGATTGCTATATCGAGACTCAGGTGGAGGAGATTCGCCGACAGGTGGGCGACCAGAAGGTGCTCTGTGGACTCTCGGGCGGAGTGGACTCTACCGTAGTGGCGGTGCTTATCCATAAAGCCATAGGAGACCAGCTCACATGTATGTTTATAGACCACGGATTGCTACGAAAAGATGAAGGCAAGCAGGTTATGGATATGCTTGGCGAATCGTTTGGAATGAAGGTTGTACGTATTGATGCAAAAGATAGATTCCTCTCGCAGCTTATCGGCGTTTCAGACCCAGAGCAGAAGAGAAAAATCATAGGCAGAGAGTTTATCTACTGCTTCGACGAGGAGTCTGCAAAGCTTGGCGACTTCGCAT
>CAYFSY010000022.1:0-14907 GCA_964345905.1 uncultured Paludibacteraceae bacterium
CGGCGTTGTGGCGGGGGTAGTTCCAACCGATGCAGATTATTTTCATCTCTATTGGTTGTTGAATCTGACAATGTAGATACCGCCCTTCAGCTCTGGGAACTGCTCCAAGAGCAGAGTTCGCAACTCGCGAGCATCCTCCACGCTCGAGAACTGCCCCACACGCACCTTCCAAAACGGCGCCTTACGCTCCGCACGGACGTACTCGTAGGGTAGCTTCTCCTTTATCTTGTTTTCAATCTTAAAGGCTTCGTCCTTTGCATCTTGCGAATTGTCTGAAAAGACCTGCACGCTCCAGCCACGCGAAAGCGTCGCCGTGGGGTCGGTGTTCATCTTGAGCACCACGTCGGTAATCATCGGGTCGGCATAGACTTTTACCTTAGCCATGGTAGCACTATCTACCCTCTCCAAGTCGCTGATGATGTTTTGCGACACGCCTTCGAGCTGAAAAGCCATCGCCATTAAGGCTATCAATAAAAATATCTTTTTCATAAACTTATATTATCTGTTTTTTTACTATTTCAATGCTTTGAAAAACTCCCACATAGCCACTCCTGCAGCTACGCTGACGTTGAGCGAATGCTTGGTGCCAAACTGTGGAATCTCTATGCTCCCGCAGCATAGGTCGATAGCGGATTGGCTTACGCCGTAAACCTCGTTGCCCACCACCAGTGCGTAACGCTCGCCTCGCTCCAACTGCAATGCCGAAAGCGGAATGCTACGCTCCGTCTGCTCCAAGGCAAAGGTGTGGTAGCCCTGCCTATTGAGCTCCTCGACAGCCTCCTCGGCACTCTGGCTATAGCTCCACTCTACGGAAAACTCCGCTCCGAGTGCAGATTTGTGTATCTCTTGCTGCGGCGGAACGGCGGTAATGCCACACAGCACAAGGCGTTCGAGCGAAAAGGCATCGGCGGTGCGAAATATCGCTCCGATGTTGTGCATGCTGCGGATGTCGTTCAGAACCACCACCAGCGGCACCTTGCTCTGAGAGCGAAACTCCTCTATGCTCACTCGCTCTATCTCTTCTGTCTGCAACTTTCGATTCATCGCCACCTTTTGACTATAACAAACACGCAAAGTTAGCTTTTTTTTAGGAATTTAGAAATTTAGTAATGAAGTAATTTAGAAATTGAGAAATTAATTATGTCACCCCTTGCGGGGGTTATCTATCATTTTCCTCAGCGGCTTTGCGTTCTTTGCTCCTTGCTCTTTGTTCTTTGTTCCTTTGCGGTTAAAATAACTAAACACTCAAAACTCAACACTAAAAACTAATTATGTCACCCCTTCGGGGTTGTTACAACAAAACTCATGCAACTGATTGATAGTTGATTAGAGAGTTGTTTTGAAAAAAAGCAAATTTTATTTGCAGAAAAGAGAGAAAAATTATTACCTCTGCAAACAAGGATTATAAAACAATGATGTCTGTGTTAGACGACTTACAAAATGTTGTGAAAGGGAAAGAAACACCAACTGTAAGAATGCTTGATGATTCAGAAAAAACAACAAAAGAAATAAGAAATGAAAAAAATAAAAAATATTTTCATGTGGCTATTTGCTATTATAGGCTGGACTTTTGTTGCCTATGTACTAACAAAAGCAATTATTGACAAAATATCGTTGAATAAAAATTTTGAATATGCAAATGCTGTAGTAAATGGCTTTGGATACGTTAAAAATGCAGATTATGTAAATTATATTTTTTTTGTTGATAGTAGCAAATGTCAAGGTAGTTGGAGATATTATCCTGCAAGTGAAAAAATTTCGATAGGCAATACAATTATGATAGTTTTTGATAAAACAAATCCCGAAAACAATAGACTCGCAAGAGATTTCTAAATCAACTTTACAAATCAATAAAAAGTGTGTGCCGATATAGAGCTGAAAAGTGCTTGTGTCGGCATATCTTTTACGTTATCAAGCGTTAAATCTACTATCTAAACCAAGCCCTCTCTTGCAAGATTCTGTTGTACTCCTTGCGGTAGTGAGCGTGGTTTGGCTCGTATTTGGCAAGCGTGGTGTAGAATTGTGGCGAGTGGTTTGGCTGGTAGAGGTGGCAGAGTTCGTGCAGGATTACGGTGTCTGAAAGGTGCTCCGGCAGCAGCATCAAATCCACCGAGAGCGTGATTGCACCAAGGCTCTTGCGGCAGATGCCGAGCGAACGTTTATTGTCTTTTACCCGCACCTCTTTTACCTCTGGGAAGCGGTGCTTTTCTGCCAGATAGAGCAGACGAGCAGACAGCACCCGCTGAGCCTCTTGCCTCAGAAGCTTCCGAAAGGTCTTTTTGATAGCCTGCTGATTTTGAATGTCTTGAAAGTCGAACTCAGGCGGATAGCCGATTCGTAGCTCTCCCTCGGCAAACCCCACCGTTAGCTTATGGCTCGGTACAAACCTCAGCAGAAAAGTCTGCGTTTGTAGTTGTAATTCTGGCGATAATGGACAGTAGTTAAGCTCGCGCCGAGCACCCTCTATAAACTCCCTCCTTTCGCCCAAAATCCTCAAGGCATCAGCCTCTGTGGCTCTGTCAGAGAGGTTTAGCCTAACTCTATCGGACTGCACCCTGATAGAGTAGCTTCCCCTCCTTCGCCTTGGTGAAAAATAGAGCTCGACCAAGCCAAAGGTCTGGTGGCTATAGAGCCGCTTCATTTAATATTGCTTTCGTATGACGTCCATCTGGACAATCCCGCGAACGGCGAGCACCCTTGTAATATTTCTGACAGGTAGCGTATAACGGTAAACCCCCTCTGATAAATAAGTTAGATAGCCACCTATTTCCTTTTCAAAAGTTACCGCATCGAAAAACGACGGCACAACCTGTATAAAACCCTCGACTCCGACCTCGCCGTTTGGCATCTCTACAAAGCTATACTTCTCGCGCATCATGTTTGATGGCTGATACTCTGCAAGAGACTCCAAACCTTGCGACTCCATTGCAAGTTCGTCCACAAACATCCTATATCCATCTGAATAGGCGATATTGGCAGGCAAGTTATATTTTTTCACAAAAGCGTTTTTGCTTGTGCCACAAGTCGCCATCACTATTACTACAAGGAGTAAATAACCAAGTTTTTTCATCTTTTTATACTATTTTTTTATCTTAATAATTCAATTTTTAGTACACGTTTTGAGTCTTCCGTAAGAGCAAATCTGTTGCTAATCCTCTGCCCTACAACCCAAGCGATCTCGTTCTCCGAGAGAAGCACCCAAGTGTTTTGCTTCGCCTCTGGATTTAGCTTTTGGTCTTTTAGGAAGTCGCTAAGCTTGCGCCTACCCTGCATGCCGAAAGGCTGGAAGCTATCGCCCGCTCTCCATAGACGCAGTTTTAGCGGAAAGTTTAACCTCCCCATGTCGAGCAATGCCATATTTGGCGAAGTATTTAGAGTTTTGAGGTCAGACCTCTCTACAACAGATAGCCGTAGCGGCAAAGGCAAATCCACATCTGACGAACCGAGCGAAACTTCGTAAACTTTCTCGTCCGCAGCCACCTCTGTGTATATAAGCAGCCCGCCTCTATCTCTGGCTACTACCAGATTCTGATAAGAGAGCCGTCTGCCCACTTCTGAGTCCCGCAGCTTGTAGATTTCACTGAACATAGAGGCTGGGAAGCCTGCCTTGCGGATTATCTCGAACAAAAAAATCCGCTCAAAGCCGGTATCTCGCAGTGTTTCTAAATTTACAAAAATCTTATCATCTATATTTTCAACAACCTGCTGCAACTCGTCTGATATTTTTTGCTGGAAAAAATCGTTATACTCGCTCATCTGTTCCGAAAAGCTCTGCATTGAATCCACAAAGCGTGAGTTTAGCTCCTCAAGCTGAGGCACTACGTTGTGACGCAAGCGGTTGCGATGGTAGCGAGTGTCGGCATTTGTTCTGTCGGTGCAGAACTCCAACCCACGCGCCTTTATGTAGTTCATTATCTCCGAGTGGTTTACACAAAGCAGTGGACGAACTATTTTATCGCGTTTTGCACGAATACCCGAAAGTCCTGCCAAACCTGTGCCACGAGCCAGATTCAAGAGGATTGTTTCGGCTTGATCGTTCCTATGGTGAGCTATGGCTATCGCCTGATAGTCGTGCTCCACTATGAGCCTCTCGAACCACTCATAACGCAGGTCGCGAGCAGCCATCTCTATGGATATGCCTCGCTTTTTTGCCTCCTCGACGGTCTGAAACTCCACCACAAAGAGCCTCAAGCCTCGACGCTCGGCAAACCGCTCTGCAAAGCGCTGGTCTTGCATAGAATCCTCGCCACGCAGATGAAAGTTGCAGTGAGCAAGTGCCACTTGGTAGCCAAGCCTAAGCAGCGCATCCGCCAAAGCTACCGAATCCGCACCGCCACTAAAACCTATCAACAGAGGCTTATCCCCTACCAATAGAGAATTATCGTCTATAAACTTTGTAAGTTTTTTCAAAAAAATCATCTATACAACTGCACTTTATAGCGAGAAAAATCCTTCAAAATTAAGAAAATTTCGGCAAACTCTACCTATATCTTTACAACTAGCGATTAAACCTTTATAAAAAGCATAGTCAAATAGGTGTTTTGAACTTTTTTGCGAAAAAAAACGCATATCTTAATCGAATCTTAATTAAAAAAGCATTAACTTTGCCGTTCGAAAGTGAGCGGTTATATTGATGTGATTATACGTAAAAAAATACATACATTAAATTTAAAAATTAAAGAAAAATGAAGTTAAATTTGAAAAAATTGGCAGCTATAGTAGCTGCAGTAGTAATCAGTGCTAACATGATGGCACAAGTTAGTGTAAACTTAGGTTATTTGAACGACTCTCGTAGTACAACTACAAAAGTTGGAGGTAATTCAAACACAGACAAAGTTGGCTTTAACGGCTTTACTTTGGGTGCTTCTTATACCTACAACTTCATGGATTGGATGGGTGTTACAGGTGGATTGAACTACCAATTCCTCAACAACCACCAAGATGTAGATGCAATGATTGGACATTCAGGCACAAAGACCGACATCAACACTATGATTCATGCTCTTGACATTCCTATTCGCTTTGAGGTTGGCTACAACTTTACAGATGACCTAAGAGTGTTTGGCTATGTTGGACCTAAGTTTGTTTTCGACCTTGCAGGTAAGACTAAAAGCACTGCAACACTTTATATAAACGGCGAAAAACAGGGAGATGGAAAAGTAGAGAGTGATGACATGTTCAAAGAAGGAAGAAACTATTCTCGCTTTAACCTTATGGTTGGTCCTGGCGTTGGTGTAAAGTACACAAACTTCTCACTTCGTGTTGGTTACGACTGGGGTTTACTAAACCGTAACTCAAATGCAGACACAAAAAAGAATTTTATACTACGTAACAATCAACTTCACGTAACTTTGGGTTACTCATTCTAAGAAAATCGTATTAGCCCAAAAGGGCACATAAATAAAAGGAGCGAGTCGTATTCAAACACGGCTCGTTTTTTTGTCGCCACAGATTTGGAAAAATATAGTTACCGGATTTTTTTTGTAAGCATCGGTTTAGAAACAACAAGCGTGCTGTTTGAACCCAAATTCTGTAGTTGGATTTTATTTTTCATTTTTACTATTGCAAAAAACAAAAAATCCCCCTTAATCCCCCCTTTCTCTCAAAGGGGGAAATTAAAAAAAAGGACAAACCAACAAGGTCTGTCCCTTTTAATTTCATTGTTCAGTTAAACAATTAAACAGTTCAACGATTCAACATCTTAATACTCATTTTTTGAGTAATTGAGACCTAATAACTTCACAATCTCCACCACCACAATTGGCACAAACGACAAGCCGATGACATAGAGCCAATGCGTCATGTCCATTACAGCAAGGTCGAAAATAGTGCGAAGAGGTGGCACAAACAACACTACCAACATCAACGATGCTGAAACCAAAATAGCAAGCAACAGCATTGGGTTACTGAATAAGCCTGTACGGAACGATGAACGCCTATTTGAGTGCAGGTTGCGTACGTGGACAAGCTGAGAGAATGCCAGCACGCAGAACGCCATAGTCTGTCCGAGTTGCTGTCCGCCGTCTTGGAAACCAACCAAATACGCAAAGAGCGAAATCAGTCCGATAGTTACGCCTTGGTAGAATATACGCCACGTCATTCCTTTGGTAAAGAAACCTTGCTTAGGGTCGCGTGGACGGCGTGTCATAATGTCTCTTTCGGCAGGGTCCATACTTAGAGCCAATGCAGGCAAGCTGTCTGTAACGAGGTTTACCCATAGAATCATGATTGGCGTAAGTGGATTTCCAAGATTGAAAATAGATGCGATAAGTATCAGCAGCACCTCGCCAACGTTTGCCGAGAGCAGGAACTGAATGGCTTTGAGGATATTGTCGTAGATGCGGTGTCCCTCCTCTACCGCGTGAACGATGGTTGCGAAGTTGTCGTCTGTCAGCACCACATCGGCAGCATCTTTTGCCACCTCGGTGCTACTATTCCCATTGCTACGCCTATGTCGGCTTGCTTCAGTGCGGGTGCGTCGTTTACTCCGTCACCTGTCATTGCTACGATGTCGCCATGAGACTGCCACGCCTGCACGATACGCACCTTGTGCTCTGGAGCTACGCGAGCATAAACCGAATAGCTCTCCACGTCGCGACGAAGCTCCTCGTCTGACATTTCTTGAAGTACCACTCCCGTAACCGATTTATCGCCATCTTTGTAAATGCCAATCTCCTCGGCAATAGCTACGGCTGTAACCTTGTGGTCGCCAGTAATCATAACTGGCTTAATTCCTGCAGTTTCGCACTTCCTGACAGCCTCTACCACCTCAGGACGAGCGGGGTCTATCATTCCCAGAAGTCCTACAAATACGAGCGATTTTTCCACAGTCTCGGCAGTTACGTTAGCAGGAATACTATCTATGTCCCTATATGCCACGGCAAGTACGCGTAGAGCAGACTTCGCCATACGTTCATTCTCCTCTTTTATGAGAGAGATATCTTCGTCGGTTATCTGGCTCAAAGTGCCTTGCTTTAGTATATGAGTAGTAACGCTCAAGACCTCGTCGAGACCGCCTTTTACGTTTACTTGCAGCTTTTCGCCGTCCATTTTGTTGATAGTAGCCATACGCTTTCTATCAGAATCGAAAGGCACCTCTGCCAAGCGAGGATAGGTTCTCTCAAGGTCGTTTTTATTGACATTCAAATCGAATGCAATATCCAAAATAGCTGTCTCTGTTGGGTCACCTGTTGTCTGACGCTCTCCGTTGCTGTTGATTTTCAAGTGTGCATCGGTACACAAAAGCGAAGCATGGATAAGCATTTTTTCATCATGGCTTAGCTCTTTACCTTTATGTTCCTCTCTGAAATCAATTATATTGCCACTTGTCCAAGCCTCTACTACGGTCATTCTATTCTGAGTGAGCGTTCCTGTTTTGTCGGAGCAGATTACAGTAGTGCTACCCAATGTCTCCACAGAAGGTAGTGTACGCACTATGGCGTTTTGCTTCACCAGCCTCTGCACGCCTATTGCCAACACAATTGTTGAGACAATCTGCAAACCCTCTGGAATAGCGGCTACAGCAAGACTTACAGCCATCATAAACATTTCGAGCCAATCGTTGCCATAGAGTATTCCTACTCCGAAAATCAGCAGACAGATAGCCAAAGCCACATATCCAAGCACCTTACCAAGTTGCTCTAAGCGTTTGCTCATAGGGGTTTCGGTCTGTTGGGTATTTTGTAGCATGTGAGCGATTTTACCCACTTCGGTATCCATACCTGTGCCTACTACTATGCCTTTGCCACGTCCGTAGGTAACGATGCTTGTAGAAAACGCCATGTTACTGCGGTCACCGAGAGGCACCTCCTCCGTTTCAATTGTTGCGGTCTTTTTCTCCACAGGCACAGATTCGCCAGTGAGAGCCGCCTCTTGAATCTTGAGGTTCACAGACTCTATCAATCGCATATCGGCGGGGATAATATCGCCTGTGTCGAGCACCACAATGTCGCCCGGAACAATCTCGGTAGAGACAATCTCGGTAACAGCACCGTCTCGCAAAACCTTCGAATGCGGTGCACTCATACGGTTCTAAGCCTCAAGCGACGACTGAGCCTTCTTCTCTTGCCAAGCACCAATGACAGCATTTACCAAAAGAATAGCTAAAATATTATAATGGACTCTGTTACTCCTTCGTTTTGCATCACTCCGATAACACCCGAAATAATTGCTGCAATAACCAGAATCAGCACCATTATGCTCTTGAATTGGTCAAAGAACATAGCTACAAGTGACTTTTGCTTTTTAGAGGCGAGTTGGTTTGGTCCTTTTTCTGCGAGAATTCTCTCGGCTTCGGACGATGACAGTCCTTTGTCGGCAGTTACATTAAATTGCCTTAATGTCTCTTCCGCACTTTGATTGAAAAATGGTTTCATCTAATATTTTAAAATTGTTTTGTGTTAAAATAATCTGTTTATGTAGAAATGCACTACCACTCGTACTCGCTCAGCGACTCCCAAATCATATCTTTGAGGCGGTCTAAGCCTTTGCCTGTAACAGACGAAAAGAATGTATGTGGAATATCTTTTGGCAAAGTTTTTTCTATTGCCGAGATTAGCTCCTCGTCTAAAAGGTCTGACTTGGATATTGCCAAGATACGCTTTTTATCGAGCAACTCTGGGTTGTACTTTTCCAGCTCTCCAAGCAGAATTTGATACTCGGCATTTATATCTTTTGAGTCGGCTGCAACGAGGAATAGCAGAGCCGAGTTACGCTCAATGTGCCTTAGGAACCTCAAGCCCAAGCCTCTGCCTTCGGATGCTCCCTCGATGATACCGGGTATATCCGCCACGCAGAACGATTTATCGTCGCGGTAAGAAACAATTCCAAGATTTGGTACAAGCGTTGTAAATGGATAGTTGGCAATCTTTGGTTTGGCGGCAGAGATTACCGAAAGCAGGGTGGATTTACCCGCATTTGGGGACCCCACCAAGCCGATGTCTGCCAAGACTTTTAGTTCGAGGATTACCTCTTTCTCTACAAGTGGCTCTCCCGGCTGTGCATAGCGAGGCGTCTGATTTGTAGCAGTGCGGAAGTTCCAGTTGCCCAAGCCTCCACGACCTCCACGCACGAGTATTACCTCCTGCCCGTCCTCCGTGATGTCGCATAGGAATTCGCCAGTCTGTGCATCACGAGCAATGGTACCACAAGGCACTATGATAGTCTTATCCTCACCGTCTTTGCCTGTGCTCCTGCTACTGCTACCGCTTCCGCCGTGTCCAGCAAAGATGTGTCGCTGATACTTCAGGTGTAAAAGCGTCCAGTAGTCTTTACTACCGCGTAGGATAATGTGTCCACCACGTCCTCCGTCTCCACCGTCAGGTCCGCCTTTCGGAACGTACTTTTCACGATGAAAGTGAGTAGAGCCACGTCCTCCGTTGCCACTCCTGCAATATATTTTTACGTAATCAATAAAATTTTCGTTCATCTAAATGTTTACTCCACTATAGTGTCCACCAATTCAGCAATATGCTCGAATGTATCATCAATTCCCTTCTCTGAACTTATCATATTGTAGCGGTCTGTCTGCTTGTAATAGCCAATCAGTGGCATTGTCTGGCACTCGTATATCTGCAATCGTTTTTCGATAGTCTCAAGCGTGTCGTCCATGCGATGCGAGAGCGTTCCGCGCTTTACAAGCCTATCTATCAGGGTTTTACGGTTGGCTTGGATATCAATCATAAGGTCGATTTTCAGACCCTTTTCAAAGAGCATGATGTCGAGGAACTCCGCTTGTGCCAAGGTACGTGGGAAGCCGTCGAGTATGATTCCTTTCTCGCCTTTCAGCTTATTTATCTCCTCTACCACAATGTTGCAAATCATCTTATCAGGCACCAGATGACCCTTCGATATATAACTCTCAATCTCTGCTCCCAAAGGTGTATTGCGAGCCACCTCCTCTCGTAGAATCGAGCCGGTGGACATGTGTAGATAGCCGTATTTTTCCGCTATCAATGCTCCCTGAGTGCCTTTGCCGACACCAGGTGCGCCAAATAGTATTACTATTCTCATTATGAAATTAAACTTTTTCGCTATAAAATTCTACTTACTCCTCTTTTTTATTAAAAATTATTTTTCAAAAAAAGAAAAAACTTACGGATTCCCAGTAAAACTACTGAATGTAAATTTTGTACCGTAACCATCCTCATAGGATAACATATTGGTAGTAAGCTGCTTAATAGTGTATGTTTTAGGCACTCTCTGTCCCATTTCACCAATATGTACTATCAGCAACTTATTACCGTTTAGTGTCCATTCAAATGGCTGAGCCTCGTGTTCTGCCACGTCCTCAGAGGTATCCCAAGTTACGCCGTTGCCTCCATCGTCGTAGCGATAGCAGTCGTAACCCGGAGTGCCGTCTGGAGCGGTAACGCTACGCTTCCACTTGCCAATTAGCTGAGACTCAGAAAATGTTTCGCCTCCTCCTTTACAAGCAGAGAACACTAAAACCACAGCCAAAAGGCTTATTATCAAATAATTATGCCGTTTCATAACAATATCAATATTATAGTTTTTTATAAAAACCGTTTGAATTTGCAAAGTTACAAGTTTTTCTTGTAAAAAAAAGAGTTAATTTTGTGGTTTATTTCAATAAAGCTAATCATTGCAAATTAAAAAACAAAAAAATATATGCTTAGGACACATACCAACGGCGAACTAAGACTTGCCGACAAAGGAAAAAAGGTAACACTCACAGGTTGGGTGCAGAAAAATAGACGAATGGGTGGAATGGTCTTTATCGACCTCAGAGACCGCTACGGACTGACTCAGCTCGCTTTCAACAACGAGATAAACTCCGAGCTTTGCGATAGAGCAAGCCACTTGGGACGTGAGTTTGTGCTGAAGGTAGAGGGTACAGTTGCCGAACGCAGCAGCAAAAACCCCAACCTGCCGACAGGCGACATCGAAATCATCGTGGATAGCTTCGAGGTGCTGAACGCGTCTGAGACACCGCCATTTACAATTGAGGACGAGACAGACGGTGGAGACGACATCCGCATGCAGTATCGTTACCTCGATTTGCGCAGAAGCGTAGTCAGGAAAAACCTCGAACTTCGCCACAAAATGGCTTTCGAGACTCGTAGCTATCTAAATTCGCTTAACTTCCTTGAGGTAGAGACTCCCGTTCTGATAAAATCCACACCAGAGGGTGCCAGAGACTTCGTGGTGCCGTCGAGAATGAACGAAGGACAGTTTTACGCCTTGCCACAGAGTCCTCAAACCTTTAAGCAACTGCTGATGGTATCAGGATTCGACAGATATTTCCAGATTGTAAAGTGCTTCAGAGACGAGGATTTGCGAGCAGACCGCCAGCCAGAGTTTACTCAGATAGACTGCGAAATGGCGTTTATAGAGCAGGAGGATATTTTGAAAACATTCGAGGGACTTACTCGTCACCTTTTCAAAAGCATCAAAAACGTAGATATAGCTGAGCTTCCAAGAATGACCTTTGCTGACGCAATGAAATACTACGGCTCTGACAAACCAGATACTCGCTTCGAGATGAAGTTTGTAGAGCTGATGGATGTGATGAAAGGCAGTGGATTTGCGGTTTTTGACGATGCAGAGTACATCGGCGGAATCTGTGCCAAAGGTGCAGCTTCGTACACCCGCAAGCAGCTCGACGCCCTGACGGACTTTGTAAAACGTCCGCAGATTGGTGCCAAAGGCTTGGTTTACGCTCGCGTAGAGGCAGACGGCTCAGTGAAGTCGAGCGTGGATAAGTTCTACTCGCAAGAGGTTCTGCAAAAGATGAAAGAAAAATTCTCTGCCGAGGCGGGGGACTTGATACTGATAATAAGCGGTGACAACACGGCAAAGGCTCAAAAGCAACTCTGCGAGCTACGTCTCGAGATGGGTAGCCAACTCGGACTACGCGACAAGAACAGGTTCTCGTGCCTTTGGGTTGTGGACTTCCCGCTACTTGAGTGGGACGACGAGACTCAACGCTACTACGCTATGCACCACCCTTTCACTTCGCCAAAGCCAGAGGACATTCCTCTGCTCGAGAGCAATCCGGGTGCTGTGCGTGCCAACGCCTACGATATGGTTATCAACGGCGTAGAGGTCGGTGGCGGCTCTATCAGAATCCACGACAGCAAGCTACAGAAGCGTATGTTCCAAATACTTGGCTTCAAAGACGAGGAGGCTGAGGCACAGTTTGGATTCCTGATGAACGCCTTTAAGTTTGGTGCTCCACCACACGGCGGCATCGCCTACGGTTTGGATAGATTGGTGTCGATATTTGCAGGACTCGACTCTATCCGCGACTGTATCGCATTCCCAAAAAACAATCAAGGACGCGACGTGATGATAGACGCTCCAAGCGTGATTGACAGCAAGCAGTTGGAGGAGCTTTCGCTTTCTGTAAATATAAAAAACTGAAGTTTTTTACGTTAAAATGTAGCAATTATTAGAAAAACCAATTCCTTAATTCCTACATTTTGCTTCGCACTGCTGGTCTCAATTCCTCAATTAAAATAAAAAGGCTACTTGCGAGTAGCCTTTTTATTTAAGCCATTGGCTGTTTATTTCAACACACCAAGCTTTTTGCCAATTTTGATAAATGCGTTGATACATTTGTCTAAATCCTCTCTCTCGTGAGCTGCCGAAATCTGTACGCGGATACGCGCCTCGCCTTTTGGCACTACAGGGTAGTAGAAGCCAGTTACGTAGATGCCCTCTTTCATCAGCTCGGCTGCCATCTCTTGCGAAAGTGGTGCGTCGTAGAGCATCACAGCACAGATAGCAGATTCCGTTGGCTTGATGTCGAAACCAGCCGCTTTCATCTTGCCGATGAAGTACTCGGTGTTTTCGTGAAGCTTATCTTGCAGATCGTTTGAGTCCTCCATGATTTTGAAAACCTCGCAACCGGCAGCAGCCACCAGCGGTGGGATAGAGTTCGAGAAAAGGTAAGGACGTGAACGCTGACGAAGCATGTCGATAATCTCTTTTTTACCGGTAGTGAAGCCACCGATAGCACCGCCGAAAGCCTTTCCGAGTGTGCCTGTGATAATCTCAATCTGACCCATCAGGTTGTATCGCTCTGTTACGCCGCGCCCGGTCTTGCCCACAACGCCTGCAGAGTGGCTCTCGTCCACCATTACCATAGCACCGTATTTTTCAGCCAAAGCGTGAATCTTGTCCAATGGTGCAACGTTGCCATCCATAGAGAATACGCCGTCGGTAACGATAAGCTTGAACCTGCAGTCTTTTGCCTCTTGTAGCTTTGCCTCCAAGTCAGCCATGTCTGCGTTTGCATAGCGGAAGCGTTTAGCCTTGCAGAGACGTACGCCGTCGATGATAGAGGCGTGGTTTAGCGAGTCTGAGATGATGGCATCTTGGTCGTTGAGAAGCGGCTCGAACACACCACCGTTTGCGTCGAAGCAAGCAGCGTAGAGGATAGTGTCCTCTGTGTGGAAAAATTTAGCGATAGCCGCCTCGAGCTTTTTGTGAAGGTCTTGTGTGCCACAGATAAAGCGGACAGAAGCCATGCCGTAGCCACGCTCATCGAGTGCCTTTTTGGCAGCAGCTATCAAGCGAGGGTCGTTAGCCAAGCCCAGATAGTTGTTTGCACAGAAGTTTAGCACCTTATCGCCTTTTACGTCGATATTAGCATTCTGAGGCGAGGTAATCTCACGCTCAGCTTTCCACAAGCCAGCATCTTTTATCGCTTGCAGCTCTTGTGTTAGAAATTCCTGAAAATTTTGATACATAATATTTTATCCTTGTAATTTGTTAATAAATTCTTTTCCGTTTCCCGCGAAGTAAAACATCTGCAAATTTACATTTTTTTTTCCACAATCAGGCAGGATACGATTTTTTTGGGTAAAAAAGATTAACTTCGCCAGCAGTAAACACACTAAAAATTATAGGATTATGAGAAAAACACTTTTAGTACTATTAACCGTTTTAGGGTTTGTAAGTTGCGACCCAACTCATCAGATTAGGCTCGAAAATCAGACCAGCAACCCAATTGTAGTAATCTGCAGTCCGCAGATTGACACAAACACAGAGGAGAGTAAAACTGAGCTATTTGATGCCAATGGAACGACCTACGAAAAGATAGTTCTGGATAGTGGACAAACTATTCCAATAGGAGACGTAGTCGGCTATACGCCAACTATTCACGACATCAGATTGGATTTCTTGGAAATACACATCGAGAGCGATACCATGAGGCTAATTGGCAAAAAATCTATTCTTAGTTCGGTTCAAAAAGTAGGTAGATTAGATTGGCGTTTGATAATAAAAGACAAATAAAATGTTGAGAAAAACACTACCTATCATAGTATTAGGCTGTCTTTTGTGCGGTTGCACCGCTGTAATGTCAAAGCTTTATGGAGTAAAAGAGCTTGAGGAGTTTGACGAAAAGGAGTATCAGAGTTTTGTAGATGATGTTCACCAGCAGCTACCATCTGCCTCGTTTATAATCAGCACACCAGAGCAATATGAAAAGCAGATACATTCAGGCAAAGACTCTACGGAGATGAAAAATTTGGGACAACCTGTACAAATTCTATATTTCGACAACAAAATTTTACGCTCATACCACATCAATTGCTATGCCAAAGGCGGACTGTTTAATATAAATTGGAATACCGACGATAGATTTAGTCCGTTTTTGCCTAAAAGTGCCGTTGATTGCAGCAAAAGAGATGTTTCTCTCGAAAGATTTGCCGAAATATACCCCGAGATAGATACAACCTCAAACAAGCGGTACACGATTCTGCTATTTTGGACTAATATGCTTAGAAAAATATCTATGTCAGCAGCAACAACAGTGGCAGACAATCTAAAGCAGCATCAGCAGGATAGCAATTGTGATATATACTTTATCTGCTCAGATAAGTTTTTCGTTGAACATTCATAGCTTATCGGCATATTGAAATGTAGAAATCACTTTTG
>CAYFSY010000022.1:15007-17449 GCA_964345905.1 uncultured Paludibacteraceae bacterium
GAAAACCTTTGGCTACACATAGAAAACCTTTGGCTACACATAGAAAACCTTTGGCTACACATAGAAAATTGTTGGCTACACATAGAAAATTGTTGGCTACACATGGAAAATCATTGGCTACACGTGGATTTTTCACTTTTCTACGACTTTTTTAGGTTGTATTTAGTTGTAGGGTTAATGTTTTTGTTAATTGATGAATTGAGTTTTTTACAATATTATCAAAGTTAAACATTTTATTCCGCTTTTCCGCCGACAATCTCCTCCTTTAGCTCCAAAAACGCATGGAAAAACATATCGCCTATGAGCGTGTAACCGCTTGTGGTAAAGTGGATTCTATCCCTCTTGCCGAGCCCTGCCGCACTCCATTCGCTCATAGAACGCAGCCCGCCCATTATCTCGAATTGGTCGAACACAAGCCCGTTGTTGTCGCGAGCGAGCTCATACATCGCCCTCTGCACCAGCAGACCGTTGTGGTTCACGGCAAACTTCCGCCGCCTGCCCACGCGTCTGTACGAGTCGTTGTTTGTGATAAAGACAAAGACGCAATCCTCCGACACACGCCTGATTCTATCCACCAGCGCCTGATAGTTCGCCTTGAACGCCTCCACCGAGAAGTCCTTTGCCACAGCGTCGTTGATGCCGATGCCAAAGACCACCATATCCGGCTTCAGCTCCGCGAGCTCCGCCTCGAACCTCTCGCAAGCGAGGTAGGAATAGACCGCCGCACCGTTCACACCGATGGCATGATAGACCACCCCCGCCTCGTCGTTTTCCAAGAGGAAACCCGTCAGCACAAACCTATGCATCACGCTATCAGCCTGATGAAATAGGATGCGGAACTCGCTCTGGCTCTCCGTGAGGTTTATCGTGTAGCACTCCTTGCCAACGTAGTCGTAGTCGGGGTAAACGAGCCTTTTGTCGTCAAGCCTCACGGTCGGCATCACAGCCCAATCCGCTCCGTCTGGCACATAGCCAAAGACCTTGATGCGACTGAACGAACTGCCGTCATCGACCCTAAGGGTAATCTCTGCCGAGGGGTCTGAGGTATAGACGGCAAAACCGCCCACGCCGAGCTCCACCTCGCCTTTCCGCCCCACACACCGCTCGTGCGCCCACTCCCCACGGTACGAGACGGCATAGCTCGTGGGGTTGTTTGTCTTGCCTATGCGGTATGGGAATACAAACCCGCGAGACGTCTTGAAGCCGCCATATTGCCAAAGCTCCTCACGGACTTTGTCGCTAAAGACCCCCGCCTGCACGTGAGACCCGCCAATGTGCATTATAGAAATCTGTGAATTACGCTCCCGCTGCATCTTGTCGAACCTTTGGAAAAACCGCTTTACAAGCGTAGAGTCTGCTCCCGCAGGCATCACGAGCTGCACCGTGTCGGTCTTTATAAAAGTGCTATACTCCTCTTTGTAAAAATCGTAGAGCGGTGGCTCCTGAGCCTGTATGTCAAGCAAAAAAAGTGTTGAGATTATTGTAAAAAATATCTTTTTTAGAATCATTTTTTCATCATTTTGTAGTATTCATAATAGTTCCAAAGGCTCTCGTAGAGCATCTCGCCGATACGCTCTGCACCACGCGGGGTGAAGTGTATGTAGTCGCTTGAAGCCAAAGAGGGACGCGATGCCACCCACTCTATCATTGAGTTTTTACCACCCATCACGTCAAACATATTCCAAAACGCCGCACCATTCTGCAAAGCACACTGTTTCATACTCTCTACAAACTCAGGCAGCAACGGGTATGTCTGCAGCGTGCCACGAACCTTGGTGCTCATATCTGCAGGACCGATAAGCAATATCTTAGCATTCGGACATACATCTTTGAAATAGGCTATCTGCCTCGCGAGTTGGTCGCTATAGGTCTGCATGTTGCTTTTGGTAATGCTTGGCAACATATTTCCGCCGAACTCAAGTATCACAAGCCTTACGTTTAGTTCCTTTGTAGCAAACTTCATCGACTGCCTATCTATTTGCGTAAAAAACGTTCCCGAAGCCCCACGAATAGGCACGTTGTCCACATTCACACCATAGTCGCCCTCGAGCGACACACCCGAAAGCTCCGCAGTACCCGAAAAGCTTATGTGCATCTTACGAACCTTCTCAGGAAGTTTCCATCGCAGTACTTCGCCCGCTGTCTGTGCTGAATCTATCCTCAGCTCCTCAGAAAACTCGCCTGCTGAGAGCGTTGCGCTGAATGGCGTAGAGTTGCGGATAACGAATAGCTTTACCTCGCTCCAGCTCTTTACGCCATCGTAGGTGCGGCTGTAGTTTTGTGACCTGACACTCAAACCACCACTGCCCGCAAGCGTGGCAAACTGCGCCAACACACCATATCGGTTGCTCTCTGCACGTGCCTTGTGCATTCCCGCCAAGATAAACCGTTCCATGGCACCCGTGGCACTCTGCGAGACAGACGCCGAAGGGATTGGCTGCA
>CAYFSY010000023.1:0-3545 GCA_964345905.1 uncultured Paludibacteraceae bacterium
TAATCTGCAGATTTTTTGCTAACTTTGTGGTCTCTTTTGCGAGCAGAAGAGGCTATATTGTTTAATAAATAAAAAATTATAATAGAAAAAAGATGAAGAGATTACTTATTTTTGGGCTGTTGCTGCTGTCATACATGGGTGTATCGGCACAGCAATTTCAGCCAATTCCAATGGATTCGAATATCCGCTACGGCGTACTGCCAAACGGATTGACCTACTACATTAGGCACAACCAGCAACCAAAGGAGCGTTGCGATTTCCACATTGCACAAAACGTGGGCTCGATACTTGAGCGCGAAGACCAGCTCGGACTGGCTCACTTCCTTGAGCACATGGCGTTTAACGGCTCAACTCACTTCCCAGACAAAGGAATTATCGACTACTTCGAGAAAATCGGCGTGAGCTTTGGCTACAACATCAACGCCTACACAAGCATCGACGAGACGGTTTACCGCCTATCAGACGTGCCAACCTATCGCGAAGGAATCATCGACACGGCGCTGCTGACGCTCTACGATTGGAGTTGCGACCTTACGCTTGCAGACAAGGAGATAGACAAGGAGCGTGGCGTGATAGTATCGGAATGGAGAACAACAAACACCGCACCAAGACGTATGATGACCCAGCTTTTCCGTGAGATTTATGCAGGCTCGCAATACGCAAACCGCATGCCAATAGGCGACACTACGGTTATCAAAAACTTTACATATCAGGCTCTACGTGACTACTACCACAAATGGTATGGTGCCGACCTACAGGCAATTGTAGTGGTGGGAGACATCGACGTGGACAAGATGGAGCAGAAAATCAAAGCTCTATTTAGCCAAGCTCCAGAGAGAAAAAATCGCGGAGAGCGTCCGCTCTACGGCTTGGGCGAGAATAAAGAGCCTATCGTAGCTGTAGTTACAGACAAGGAGGCGACGAGCACATCTATTCAGATTCAGTACAAACACGAACCTCTGCCATCTGAAGTTAAACTTTCGAGCTCGGGTTATGCTGTAGGTCTTATGAATAGCCTTATGTCTATGATGTTTAGCAATAGATTTGAGGAGCTGACTGCAGACCCAAATTCAAACATACTATATGCTGGGATTTCGTACTCAGGAATGGCTAAGCTTACAGATGTACTTTACTCTGTAGCTGTGCCAAAAGAGGGTAAAGAGAGAGCCGCTTTCGAGGATTTGCTAAAAGAGCTATACAAGGCTTATCAGCATGGTTTCACATTCTCGGAGCTGGAGAGAGCCAAGAGCGATATGCTTTCGTCTTACGAGAAGTCGTACAACGAGCGCAATACTCAGAAAAACCTACGTCTGGCACAGGAGTATATCCGCAACTTTACCGACGACGAGCCTATCCCCGGCATCACTTGGGAGTATGAGTTTGTAAAGCTGATGCTTCCTAACATCACTCCAGAGCTGATCCACGGCATGGTAAGAGCCTACGTTACAAACGAAAATATGATTGTGGCGTTCCAAGGACCAGATAAGCCAGAGGTACAGTTCCCTACGAAGGAAGAGACTTTGAAAATAATCGAAGATATAAAAGCAATGGAGTTTGAGGCTCCAAAGGAGGAGACTATAGCTGAAAGCTTGGTGAAAAAGACTCCTAAGGCTGGTAAGATAAAAAATGTTACCAAAAACGCACAGTTTGGCACTACGGAGTGGACTCTAAGCAATGGAGTCAGAGTGGTGTTTAAGCCAACTGAATTCAAAAAAGATGCTATCGAACTCAACTCATTCTCTTGGGGTGGTATGAACACCCTGCCAGTATCGCAACTGCCTTCGGCTACGCTACTTTCGTCGGTAATGTCTAGGAACGGTTTGGGAGATTTCTCTGCTACAGACCTGCCTAAGGTTCTGGCGGGCAAGAACGCCTCTGTAAGTGTAAGCCTCGGCAACGCAACGGAGTCTGTATGGGGTAGCTCGTCTGTAAAAGACTTCGAGACAATGCTTCAGCTGGTGTATCTCACATTCCAGAAGCCACGCTACGACGAGAACGGATACCAGCAGATAATAGCTATGGTAAACAACGCTTTGGCAAACAAAGCACAAAATCCTCAGCAGATATTCTCAGACTCTGTGTCGCTCAACTGGAGCTGCTACAGTCCAAGAACGACGATATTGAATGAAGAGATGATGAAGCAGGTGGACTACAAGACTATTCTTAAAATCTACTCAAAGCGCTTCGCAGCGGCTAACGACTTTACATTTATCTTTACAGGAAATATAGATCCAGATGACGAGAATACCAAAAATCAAATCTGCACTTGGCTAGGTTCGCTGAAGAAGGGTAAAAAGGAGAAATATACCCCTCAGCCATCGTGCCACCCAAAGGGCAAGACACAGAAGACTATCCGCCAGAAGATGGAGATAGAGAATCCAAGAAACTTTGTACGCATATTTGCACCTATGGAGTACAATCTGGAGACTTCGCTCAACATGGAGATAGTAGGTAATATCCTCGACTATCGCTATATGGAGAGCATTCGTGAGGATGAAGGTGGTAGCTACGGCGTAGGCGTATATGGCTATGTAAACGAGTTGCCAAAGGGCGAAGCTGTGCTTTCGATTGGATTCGACTGCGACCCAGATAAGCGCGACAGACTCATGAAGATAGTTCACCTCGAGATAGAGAAGCTTGCTAAAGATGGTCCATCGGATGTGGACTTCAATAAGGCTATCGAGAATAAGCTAAAAGAGCTTGCCGAAGACCTCGAGACAAACTCTTATTGGGAGAGCATCATCACAGAGTACTACCGCAACGGCATCAACCACGTTGCTGACTACGAAAAGACTCTAAGAGGAGTAACCAAAGAGTCTGTTCGCCAGACTCTGAAGAAACTACTCGAGCCGGGCAATGTCTTTGAGATGTCGCTACAGCAGGAGAAGTAATTTGTAAGGCTATAATAAATGAATTAAGGGATAAACTTAAGGGTTTGTCCCTTTTTCTTTTAGGACGAGACAAAGCTTATAAATAATCCCCCTACGACTTTGTCGCTTTCCCTTTCGAAAGGGTTAACGTTTAATAAAAATTCAACAAAAATTCGTACCTTTGCATTTCTAAGAAAAAGGGAAAAAAGAGATGACAAATCAGACAAAAAAACTTACTCGTAAAGATTTTGAGATAATGGCGCCGGTGGGTTCGTGGGACTCGCTTTCGGCTGCTATCAAGGCTGGAGCAGATGCAGTTTACTTCGGCATCGAGGGGCTAAACATGCGTAGCCATTCGGCAAACAATTTTACCAACTCAGACCTCAAAACCATTGTGGCGGAGTGTAGCAAGCATGGCGTAAAGACCTACCTTACGCTGAACACAATCATCTACGACACAGACCTCGAGCTGATGCGTAGCATAGTGGATTCGGTAAAAGAAGCAGGTGTGTCGGCTGTTATCGCTTCGGATATGGCGGCGATAGAGTACGCTGTATCGCAAGATGTGGAGGTGCACCTCTCTACTCAGGTAAATATTACCAACGCGGAGGCTCTGAAGTATTACGCTAAGTTTGCCGATGTGGTGGTGCTGGCGCGTGAAGTGAATATGGAGCA
>CAYFSY010000023.1:3619-4536 GCA_964345905.1 uncultured Paludibacteraceae bacterium
GATTGACAACGAATATATTATGTCGCCTAAAGACCTCAAAACCATTCACTTCCTGAACAAGATGATGGATGCCGGTGTGCGTGTCTTTAAGGTTGAGGGTAGGGCTCGCGGGGCGGAGTATGTCCGCACTGTGGTGGAGTGCTACAACGAGGCTATCAACGCCTATCTGGAGGGAACGTTCAGCGAGGAGAAGGTTCAGGTGTGGGAGGAGCGTCTGGCTCGCGTGTTCAACCGCGGCTTCTGGAACGGCTACTACCTCGGTCAGCGACTCGGCGAATGGACAAGCGTTTATGGCTCGTCTGCCACACGCGTAAAGGTCTATATAGGCAAATGCACCAACTTTTTTGGTAAAATCGGCGTGGGCGAGTTTATCCTCGAGAGCGGTGAGCTGAGCATAGGCGACGAAATCCTTGTAACAGGCGACACCACAGGGGCTTACGAGGCTGTGGTAGATGAAATCCGTGTGGACTACGAGCCTGTGGAGAGCGTGGGCAAAGGCGTGGCGTTCTCTATTAAAACTACTGAAAAGTTGCACCGCAACGATAAACTTTACAAGATGGAGCCCAAAGAGAGTCGCCGTCAGCGTGGTAAAAGTTTCGACTAAAAAGAAAAAATTATACAAACAAAAGCAATGCTGATAAAATTGGATAAAGTGCTGATTCCCATTTCGATAGCGGCGATAGCGATATTGTTGCTCGGAGGGTTCAGTTTCGACTTTATCGGCTACCGCGAACAGCACTATTCGCTCAACAAGACGGTGTTGGTGTTCTCCATGCTGTTGCCATCATTGCTTTTTCTGCTTGTGCAGAGAGATTTCTGGCAGACGAGGCTACACAGAATGATTGTGGTGTGGGGGTTGGCAGGCTTTTTTGTGGCTCTGCACTTCAACTTCAACTTCTGCTACGTCTTCTCCTTAA
>CAYFSY010000023.1:4570-12701 GCA_964345905.1 uncultured Paludibacteraceae bacterium
CAATAGAGCGCAGGCTACACAAGCCGAACACGCTCTTTATACTCTTTGCCGCGTATTTCGTGGTAAATCTAATATCGTGGCTATGGACAAGCGACCCCAAGGCGGGAGCCAAGCAGGCAAATCTGCTTTTGGCATTCATCTATATCCCACTCGGATTCTCTATGATAGGCGTTCAGCAGCGGGAGCTCACGCTGATATTCCGCTCTATTGCTCGTTGGCTGCTCTTCTTTGCAGTGGTATCTGTATGCAGTTGGATATTGCAGAGCCGAGCCTACGACATCCCGTTGCAAGACGCTTTGGCTCTCATAAAACGCAATTGGGATATCTATAAACCCTACGAAATAGTCTATGCGTGGAACATATTCAATCACCCTACGTATACCGCATTTTCGCTCTGCTTCGGGCTTGTGCTATATTTTTTCTACACAAAGCGTGGAGACTTCAGCCTCTTAGAGCTTATTTTTTATTCAATTGCAATAGCTTGGCTCTCGCTTATAACGCAGTCGAGAGTTATGCTCGTAATGTGGCTGATGATAAACTCTGCAGGAGTGGTTTATCTCCTAAAACGCAGGAAGAGTAGGCTGGTAGTGGCTGCTATCTTTGTGTTAGTAGCAGTTTTTTCTGCAATAGCTTTCCGCACCCAAGTGATGAGTTTTATTGCTGACCCTGTCCGCAAGATGCACTATCAGGTGGCTATGCAGGCAATCTCCGAAAACGGCTTGCAAGGCACCGGACTTGGCGGGATGACCAAATACATAAACTGGCAGAACCCTCTCTACATAGGCTTTCTGGAGGAGACGTTTACTCACGCTCATCCGCACAATCAGTTCTTAGGCGACCTGATGCAGAGCGGTGTTTTGGGACTTTTGGTAACTTTGGTGATAGTGTTTTACCTGATTTACATAGGTGTACGCCAGAGGAGCTGGATAGTGCTCGGCACCACCGCCATCTTGCTACTACTGATGATGATAGAGATGCCAATGTTTTACGGACATGGACTATATTTCGTTGTACTGATACTTTCGCTTGTGGTGCAACACAAAACCGACATTATAACACAATAGAACATTCAGAATGAAAAAACTTTTAGTTGATTTATCGGCACTACAAAACTTCAAGATAGGCTTGGGACAAGTTGCCTTTGGCTATGGAAATTATTTCAAAGAAAATTATAGCAAAGCGGAGCAGGGCTACGAACTTCATTTGCTACTTCCAGAGGAGTATTTTGGAGCTTTTGGTAGTGAGGTAAAATATATCTCCTCAGACAGTTGGCTTAGGAAGCACTCCAAATACTGCCTTCCACGTTTCGATGTTTGGCACTCGATACACCAGCTAAGTAGGTTCAAACCACGCAGTTCGAAAACCAAATACATACTTACAATCCACGACTTAAACTATCTCTACGAGTTTCCGAGTGTTAAGTATAAGAAAAAGCAAAATCGCAGAATCAATAGAAAAATCAGAAGAGCAGATGAGATTGTCTGCATATCAAACTTTACCAAAGAGGAGATACTGAGGAATCTCGAAATTTTCGATAAGGATATAAAGGTTATCTACAACCAAGTGAAGCTGATAGATCCAAGCAATGCTAAGGAGCCAACTATTAGCCTGCAAAAACCTTTCTTTTTTGCAATAGGAGTGCTACTTCGTAAGAAAAACTTTCATGTGTTGCTGGATTTGATGAAGTTGATGCCAGAAAAGCACTTGTATATTGCAGGGAACACGCAGAAAATCACCCTCGACAGCGATTATTACTCCATAATGAAGCAAAAGATTGAGAGCGAGGGAATTCAGAATGTTACTTTTATGGGCGGAATATCCAACGAGGAGAAGGTCTTTATGTACCAAAACTGCGAGGCGTTTCTGATACCGTCGCTGCTGGAGGGTTTTGGACTCCCTGTCATCGAGGCGATGCAGTTTGGCAAACCTGTCTTTTCGTCGCCAGCCACGAGCCTTAGAGAGATTGGCGATAGGTATGCGTATTTTTGGGATAGCTTCGAGCCAGGGGAGATGAAGCGAGTGATTGACGAGAATCTCGATAAATTTTATCAAGACCCAGTACTGGCAGGGGCAGAAAAGCAGTATGCCAAATCTTTTGCGTCTGATAGGCACTTCGAGGAGTATCAGAAAATTTACAATTCATTATTGAATAAATAACAAAAAAACTGATTATTATGACCGAAAAAATAGACTTGGTGTATCTTTGGGTTGATGGTAGCGACCCCGTGTGGGCGGCGAAAAAAAACGCATTTCTGGGCAAGGCTACCGCCAAAAACACAGAAGCCACCACCAAAGCTCGCGTGGCTAATAACGATGAACTCAAATATTCACTTCGGTCTGTGGAGAAGTATGCTCCGTGGGTTGGTCAGATTTTTATTGTTACAGACGAGCAGACACCTCAATTTCTGAACCTCAGCCACCCGAAAATCCGCTTGGTGGATATTCGCGAGATTCTACCCGAAAGAGCTCTGCCATGCTACAGTTCGCCGGTTATAGAGTACTACTTGTGGAGGCTGCCAAACTTATCCGAAAGGTTTATTTATGCCAACGACGATATGTTTTTCAATCGACCAACAGAGCCTGACTTTTTCTTTAATTCATCTGGACAACCGATTGTTCGACAGAATGTTAAGCCGTTCTCGCACCTGCGAATGCTTTGGAAAAAAGTTTCGGGTAAAAAGATGTCTATATACCGACAGACGATAGAAAATTCAGCGAAAAAGATTGAGGAGAAGTTTGGCAAAAAATACTACTCATTGCCACATCACAACATCGACTCTTACCAGAAATCTGTTTATAAAGCGACTTTCGAGGCATTCAGGTCGGACTTCGAGGCGCTGGCGGAGAATCATATCCGCACGGAGGCAGACCTGCAACGAGTGATTTTCTCGTACTACCCTTTGGCTACAGGCGAAGCAGAGTTTCGCAAGTCAGACTCTGAGTCTGCTTTGGTGGTAAATATTTACAAAGAGGATTACAGAGGAATACTCGAAAAGCACAACCCCTATCTATTCTGCATGAACGACAGTCAGTTCTGTTCCGACTCAGACAGAGAGCGGACAAAGCAGTTCCTCGCAGAGTATTTTCCAGAGAAGTCTGAGTTTGAGAAGTAGGCGTTTTGTTTTAGGAAAACCATCTTAGGATATACCTCGAAAGCTTGCCTGTAGGGATACCCGGTATTTTGATTTTATGCTCCTCGGCAAAGGTGATGTAAAACTCCTTTGTCCGTTTCCATTCGGCATGGCGGCGTTTCTTGAGCTCAGCGGAGCGGGTGTTCATGATAGAGCCTTCGTTGAGCCTGTAGTAATATGTGGCTCGTGGCTCTGTGGCGATGCTTTTGGCAAAATATACCGCTTGCAGAGAGAATACTCTATCCTCGCCAGATATACGGCTCGTGTCTAACCTCAGATTGTTTTCTAATAAAAATTCTCTGCGAAAAATATATCTCCAGATGCTTCCTCGCCTACCTACGTTGGTGAGCCTTAGTCTGCTATCTACATCGATAGCTACTTCTCTGCCTGTGTAGCAGATGTTTCGATGAGGCTTTGCCTCGTTATCTACATTGCACGCAACAATATCTACGGAGGTTTTCGTAGCGGTCTCTGCCAATGTTTCGTAAAATTCAGGATTTATCTCGTCGTCGATGTCGAAAAAGTGGATGTATTCGCCACTTGCACGCTCTATCCCGGCGTTTCGGCTGGCAGATACGCCTTGGTTCTTTTGGTTTATCAGCAGGATGTTTGGCATAGACTTCTGACCTTGCTCTATCAAGCTCTGCGAACGGTCTGAGGAACCATCATTCACGACGATTATCTCTATGTTTTTGTGAGTCTGTGCGGCGAGGTTTTTCAGGCACCGCTCCACATACTTTTCGCCGTTATAGCAAGGAATTACCACCGATATTTTCATTTCTCGAAGCTCGATTTTTCGGGTAAAATACTCTCAAACGACGCCTCAATTTCTGCCATTACTCGTTCGTAGTTGCGGATGTGAGCGTTGTCGTTGATGCAGACGAGCTTGTATGACTGCTCACGGATAGCCTTTATCGCCTGCTTTGGTTTTACTACAAGCGGGAACATTTTTGTGTCCTGATAGGTATTGTAAGGCTCGAAGTTTGAGCGACAAATCTGCCATGCACGGAATAGCTCTTGTGTGTAGTCCTCAGGACTTCGGAATTTATTTACCGACACTCGAGTAAGCTCATCGCCTGCATAATCCCAGACCTCCTCCAGTGTAGATTTCAGATAAGGCTGAGCATTGTGAGGTGTTCGCAGGGTTACAAACTTGCTGTATGGTTGCATCAGCCGTGTGTATCTTGCTCTTTTCCCGTATGATGGATGGAACCACTTGTCGTGGTCGCGTTTTAGCACCTCTCTTTTGTCGAACCTCTGGTTGATGATACGGATATTGTTTTTCAGGCATTTAGCCCATCTGCCGATGCCTGAATTGAAGCGGAATGCGGCAATGTCTTGTGGCAGTCCGTTTTTGAAAAATCGCTCCTCAGGTAGATGATTGATTATGAAATTATCATCGTTGAAATACACAAATCTATCAGCCAAACCCGGAATCTTGTGCAGATATATCTCTATCAGCGATGAGTTAAAGACTGGTAGAAAGTGGTTGGGGATATAGTCTGTGTGGTTTACCAAGTTGAGCTTTGGATTGGTCTCATCGAGCCAATCGGGTTTTTGTCCGCAGGTAACGAAGTGTACCTTACGCACCCAAGGAGCAAACTTCTCTACGCCACGGAACCAATATTTCAGCAGTCCGTAGTCGCGAAACCTCGCCTCCGACATCTCGTTTGTCGAGTTATCAATCTTGCCTGAGTATTTGGCAAAATCCTCTTTCCACTTTGGGTCGTCCATATCAACCCACGTTACTACAAAATCTATATCCATATCTTTTTTGAAAATCAATCAATTGCGTTTTTAAATCGGTTGTGCGACCAGAGATAAAATTCGGGTTGCCTCTGTATAGTTCTACTCAGCATTTGGTAAAATATCTCGGTCAGTTTATAGTCCTCAAGGCTCTTTGGCTCGTCGTGCATTTTTATAAATTTCGCCTCCCAGTATCCTCGCTTAATCCTCTTTACATCAACATAATACGCCTCAAATCCAAAGCGCTTTGTAATCCTCTCGGCACCGGTAATGACAGGCACTTTTCGGTTCATAAATGGGATGTAGTATTTAGTATCCCTCTTTGGTGGTGCTTGGTCTGCAATATATCCGGTAACGCTCAATCTACCAGCCTGTTGGCAGTTGATAATGTGTCGTAGGGTCTGTTGCATCTCTATGCACTCCACGCCAAACTTTGAGCGGTTTTCTATCATCAACTGGTCAAAAAGCTTATTGTGCAACTGCTTGTAAATTTGTCCGCCAGCGAAGTCGCCCTCGAGCCAAATTTTCATAGAAGATATCCACTCCCAATTGCCGTAATGTCCCAAGAAAAGCGTTATAGACCGTCCTGCGGCAATATGCTGAGCCACCTCCTCTGAGTTCAGAAAAGCCATGTGCTTTTTCATCTTTTTCTCGCTCCAATGGCTCAGTTTTATCGACTCTAAAAATGTATCACAGAGATAGTGATAGAAACGCTTTTCTATTCGCTGACGTTCCTCGAAGCTTTTTTCAGGGAACGCGGTAGAGATATTCCCTCTGACAACACCTTTGCGGTAGCGTAAAATTCTATACATCACCAAGTATGCAAAATCGGCAAGCAGATGTATTGCACACAGTGGCAGAAGCGACATCGCTCTCCACCAGACCTTTGCTAAAAAGTATTTCCAATCCTGCATAAAACTTTTGATATTCTTTTTTACGAATGCAAAGGTACGATTTTTTTGTTTAATCGTTTAACCATTTAATTCTTGAATTGTTTGTTTACATAATTCAGCAAAAAAAGCTAACTTTGTGCGTTGGAACTTACAAACTTTTGACTTTGCTATGAGTATTACAATAAAAAAGAGAAAAAACTGGTACGCTTTCATATTGCTTGCTATTTTCTCTTTGCTTCTGAACTACATTGTTTTGTCTTTCATTTATGCGTTTATTTTGGAAGACATATCTATCAGCGAGATAACATCTCGAAGCATTAAAGAGACGCTAATAATAGGTTTGCCACTGATTTTGTTGGATGTCTATTTGATAGACCGCATGGTTTGGCAAATTAGTGGTTATGAGCAAGTTGAAGTAAGCGACAACACTTTAATCATAAAAAAGAGAGGCAAGATTTTGAGATACACGCTACGAATTCCATTTTCTGACATCAAGGAAGTAGAACAACAAGATTATCAGCGAATAGGGTGTCTTTCGTCAATTTGGGTAAATCCATTTGGGGCTTCTGACGATATAGAGGAGACAGGAGGAAGAGTAAAGGTTACTTTTACCGAAAAGATTCTATTTTGGCGGGCTACAACAAAATTGGCTTTTGGGCTGGGATTTACTGCAGAGAAGGCGTCTGGGTGCGTAGAGCAACTAAAAAAACATTTACAAGATTACCAAACAACAGAACGTTAAACATCAATCATTCCACAAAAAAAGCTAACTTTGCAATACATTAAAAAAATAAATTATTAACCAAAAAACAGATAGAGATATGGCACTACAAGTAGGCGACAAAGCACCAAAGATATTAGGCAGAGACCAAGGCGGCAATGAGGTAAAACTCAGCGACTTCAAAGGCAAAAAGTTAGTTTTGTATTTCTACCCAAAGGACAACACCTCCGGCTGCACGGCAGAGGCACAGAACTTTCGCGACCACATGGAGGCGCTGCAAGAGAAAGGCTACGCGGTAGTCGGCGTGAGTGCCGATAGCGAGCAGTCGCACCAAAAGTTTATCGCCAAGCACGAGCTCAACTTCAATCTGATAGCCGATGTCGATAAGACCCTCTCGGAGGCTTTCGGCACTTGGGGCGAAAAGTCCATGTACGGCAGAAAGTATATGGGAATGTTCCGCACAACCTTTATCATCGACGAAAAGGGCGTAATCGAGCGGATTTTCCTGCCAAAAGAGATAAAAACCTCCACCCACGCCGAGCAAATTTTAGCACTATAAGAGATGATAGAGAGAGACTTTTCGCTAAAAAACCACAATAGCTTTGGTTTCGACGTCAAAGCCAAGACCTTCTTTGAGTACTCGTCTGTCCCAGAGCTGATAGAGTTCCTCGACACACTACCAGCGGACGAGAGAGTCCTGCACATCGGTAGCGGTTGCAACCTGCTTTTTACTGGCGACTTCGAGGGAGCAGTTCTGCACTCGGCGATGGAGTTTATCGCAGTGGAGCAGAGCGACGAGGAGAGTGTCTGGCTACGCGTGGGCTCGGGTGTGAAGTTCGACTACCTCGTGGAGCAGACCTGCCTCAGAAATCTCGGCGGGCTCGAGAACCTTTCGCTCATACCAAGCGAGGTGGGAGCGGCGGCGGTGCAGAATATCGGTGCTTACGGCACAGAGCTGAAAGACGTGATAGAGGAGGTAGAGACCCTCGACCGCGAGGACTTTAGCCGCCGCGTGTTCGACCTCGAGGAGTGTGACTACGGCTACCGCCACAGCATATTCAAAACCCCTGAGTTCAAGGATAGGTACATCATCACATCGGTGCTGATACGCCTGAGCCAAAACCCAGAGGTAAACACCTCTTACGCCGCTCTGCAGAAAGAGTTGCAGGCGGTTGATAATCCCACCCTTATGGACGTTCGCAATGCGGTTATCCGCATACGCGAGTCTAAGCTGCCAAACCCCGAAACATTAGGCAACGCCGGAAGTTTTTTCAAAAACCCATACTGTTCGCGAAGCAAGTTCGAGGCTCTCGTAGCCGAGTTTGGCGAGGTGCCACACTACGAGGTTTCAGCCGACGAGATAAAAATCCCTGCCGCTTGGCTCATAGAGCAATGCGGATTCAAAGGCAAACGCTTTGGCAACGTGGGAGCGTACGAAAAGCAGCCGTTGGTGCTCGTAAACTACGGCGGAGCGGAGCCTCAGGATATTGTGGCTTTGGCTAAAAACATCGAGGAGGAGGTAAGCCGGAAATTTGGCTTACGTCTTGAAAGAGAGGTTATCTACATCTAAGCAAAGAGTTCGCCGTCGTCTATAATCCTTACCACAGGCTTGCCTTGAGGCGAAAGGTTTGGGGTGGAGG
>CAYFSY010000023.1:12711-17387 GCA_964345905.1 uncultured Paludibacteraceae bacterium
AGCGACTCCATATCCGCTTGGCTTCGTATGGACTTACTCTCCTTTCGCCGAGAGTACTCGGAGACCATCTTCAGAGTAATCCTTTCGTAAATCTCTTTATCCACAAGTTCGGGTAGGTCGATGTTCTGCATTACGTCCGAGAGGAATCCGCTGATGTTCTGGAAGTCGGTCATCAGTGCGGGTATTCCCACCACGTCGTAGGCATTTTCCCCCACCTCCGAGAACCTAAACCCCAGAGCCTCGAGTTCCGGCTTTATCTGCGAGAAGTGCGGAGCCTCATCGGCTGAGAGCGTCAGGCTATCGGCAAAGAGTAGCGACTGCGTGGCACACTGCTCTTGCTGGAGCTGTAGCAGGATTTTCTCGTAGGTAATCCGCGATATAGCCTGCTCTATGTCCACTATCATCAGTCCCGACTTCACTTCGGTAAGGATATACTTGCCCTTGTAGAGGAAAAACGCTTGAGCGGCTTGCTCCTCCACGAACATCTCCTCAGGTGCTCTTTCTGCCTCGGTAGGAGCTTCTCGCTGGCTTCGGTAGAGCTCCTCCCAACGCGAGACGGAGCTGCCCCTGCTGTAAGAAGGATAGCTACTACGACCAGCACCGCTTGAGGCACTTGATTTGAAAGGGTTGTAGGCTGTATCTATCTGCACCTTTGGCATCTGGGTAGAGCTCTCTGGCGAAAAGGCAGGAATATCCACATTGTTGTCTGTGGAAAAATCTATCGAAGGAGTTAGGTTAAACTTGCCCAAAGCCTCGCGCACAGCCGACATCAGTATTAGGAAAATATCCTTCTCGCTCTCGAACTTTATCTCGGTCTTGGTCGGGTGGACGTTTACGTCGATATCGGCAGGGTCAAGCTCAAAGTTGATGAAGTAAATCGGCAGAGTCTCTGGCTGGAGCATGTTTTCGTAAGCCTTCTGAATAGCTTTGCTGAAGTATGGATGCCTCATAAACCTGCCGTTTGCAAAAAAGAATTGCGTAGGTTGCCGCGATGCCGACTGCGGATTGCCCACAAACCCCGAAATTCTGACAATCCCCGTATCTGCCGAGATAGAGATTAGTGAGTTTGCAAAGTTTCTGGACTTTTTGCCAAAAATTGCTACAATCCGCTGCTTGAAGTTCCCCGCAGGCAGGTCATACACAAGTGATTGGTCTTGGTAGAGTGCCATCGAAACCTCTGGGTTTGCTAAAGCCACACGCTGAAACTCGTAGATAATGTGCCTCATCTCGGTATTGTCAGACTTCAGGAACTTACGCCTCGCAGGCACGTTGAAAAACAGGTTTTTTACCAAAAACGAAGTGCCCTCTACACAGGAAGCAGCCTCGTGCTTTACCACAGTAGATGCCGCCACCTCGAGGAATGTGCCGATTTGTGAGTCTGCCTGTCGGGTCTTTAGCTCTACGGCTGCCACCGCTGCGATAGAAGCCAGCGCCTCGCCTCGGAATCCCATTGTCTTTAGCCCAAAGAGGTCGTTAGACTCGCGAATCTTAGACGTGGCGTGCCTCTCGAACGCCATGCGAGCGTCTGTGTGAGACATTCCCTTGCCGTTGTCTGAGACCAAGATAGAGGTTTTACCCGCATCCTTTACCACCACGGTAATCCTATCCGCACCCGCATCGATAGAGTTTTCTACCAACTCCTTTACAACAGAGGCTGGACGCTGAATTACCTCGCCTGCAGCAATCTGGTTGGCGATGGAGTCTGGCAAAACGTGGATTATATCTGACATTTTATCGTAAATAGATACAGTTTATAGCTTATTTTGTGGCAAAGGTACAAAAAAATCTGTTGAGGTTATTGTTTTTACTGAAAAAAAATATACCTTTGCACTCTGATTCTTTAGCAAGAGAGGATGAATTTTAAATTTTCAAACAACAAAATAAATATTAAGTATGAGAAAATTATCGAAATTTATGGTGCTAGCCATAGCTGTAGTATCTATGGTAGCGTGTCAAGACCCTATCTCTGTGGAGATTTCATTTAAGCCAAGAACCTACACAGTAGAGGTAGGAGAGACTGTAAAAACTGTAGTAATATCAGATCCTACAGATGCAGACCTTAGTGGACTAACTTTCACTTCAAGCGATGAGAACAAAGCCACTGTGGACAAAAATGGTGTGGTGACAGGCGTAGCCGTAGGTAGAGCTACAATTACTGCTACATTAGGCGATAAGAAAGCTGAGTGTGTAGTAACAGTAAAAGCTGCTCCTAGGGTTACTCTAAGTCCTACAGAGTTGGATATGTATGTTGGAGCTTCTCACTTTATAGTAATAGGTGTTATTCCAGATGGTGCAGAGACAACTGGTCTTACATTTGAGAGCGAAAACCCAAGCGTAGCTACTGTGGACAACGTGGGTTATATCAAAGCTATTGCAGCTGGTACTACAAAGATTACTGCAACTCTGAAAGGTTCTACAGCAGAGTGTACAGTAAGAGTAACTGCTCCTTCAGCGCAGCATGCAATACGTAATGCAGTACTTATCGAGGAGTTTACAGGTCAAACTTGCCCTAACTGTCCAGCAGGAGCTACTGCAATTCACAATGCAATGGACGCTATGCCTGAGGGAAAAACTATCCTTATAGCACACCACGTGGGGTATCACGAAGACGACTTCACAATGGTATTTAGCCGTCCACTTACGTTCTTCTATGGAGGCGCAGGCACTCATGCTCCTGGCTGTATGATGGATAGAAGACGTGCTGCAGCTTACATGGATTTCCCAACTCCAGTAACTGTTCCTCATTCGTCTACAATTAATAAAAACATCCTAGAAGATGCTTTAAGCCAGCCAACATTCGTATCTTTGAATATGACAACAAGTTTGGCAGATGACTCTACGCTTACTGTTACTGTTACAGGAGACCTTTTATTAGCAAATCCAAATGCAAGACTCAATGTATATCTAACTCAAGCCAACATACGTGCTTATCAGGCATATGGTGGAGACAACTACAATCATCCAAATATGGTAAGAGCAATGCTTTCAGGAAGTGCATGGGGAGATCCTTTCGAGAATCCACAAGGAGTATTTGCCAAAACTTATACATACAAGATTCCAGCGTCTATTGCAGGTGTTAAAGGCAAATCATTCCCTGTGGTTTTAGCTGACATGTATGTTGTGGCATTTGTATCAGATTATTACGGATCAGCTGATACTCCAAATGCAGCGAAGGTTAACTTCATGCCTGTGCACAATGCAGCAATTGCAAAAATAACACAATAAGAAAATAATTGTTTAACTAAAAAATTAAAATCGAAATGAATAGAGACGAGCAAATTTGCAACTGTATGGGTGTTAGCCGTGGCGAGATTATGGACGCTATCAAGGCTGGAGGACTCAAGACAGTAGAGGAAGTGGGCGAAGCTACTGCAGCTGGTACAGGCTGTGGCGGTTGCCAACCACTTATCCAAGAGATATTAGATGAAATGAATAAATAATTTCGTTGAAAATCGATATTTTAAAGCAAGCCTTTACCGTATGGGTAAAGTCTTGCTTTTTGTTAATTGGTTAGAAGGTAACTTTTTCTACAGACAGATGTTCCATCAAATTGGCTTTTTTGCCTTTTATTTTAATTATTTTGTGATTTTGCTACTCTATATTAAAAAAAATTGTAACTTTACAACCTCATTATATATTAACGTTTTATATATTTGTTATCAAAATGGCACTGAATAAAGTATTTTTAATTGGAAACGTAGGCAGAGACCCTGAAGTTCACTATTTCGACACAAACACGCGTAAGGCATCTTTTACTTTGGCTACAACAGATAGAGGCTATAAGCGTTCGGATGGCACAGAGGTACCAGAGCGTACAGAGTGGCACAATGTTGTGGTGTGGAGAGGATTGGCTGAAGTGGTAGAAAAGTATGTAAAAAAAGGAAGCAAGCTTTTTGTAGAAGGCAAGATTACAAGCCGCTCATACGAGGATAAAACAGGACAAAAGCGCTATGTAACAGAGATTACAGCAGAGAATATAGAGCTTCTGAATCGCGTAAATAGCGACAATGCAGGACAGTCTGCAAGTTCAGTAGATAGCTGCGGAGACAACTACGACGACAACGCTTCGATGCCTCCAATGGACGAGGACGGAGATTTACCATTCTAAGATTTTTAGAAAAAACTATAAAAAAAGACTTCCCATTTGGGCAACAGCTCGGGGGTGGTCTTTTTTTTGTTACCTTCATGGTACGAAAAACCTAAAAGATATTTATCTATATTCAATGAAATCAAAACCTCGGACTCTGAATACCCGCTCTGCCTCCGCCCAAATGAATGGACCGACGTAGAGAGTGGTGTTTACCTTTGGGTTTTCTATCCTAAGTCGCCAAAGAGGAAGTTTTGTTATCCGTGTGGCCTGAATCTCAGAGCCTATCTTGCTTTGGTCGGAGCCTCCGATGCATATCTCTCTTGTCCTTATGATGTTTTGCCAACCACCAACAATAGAGTTGTTCCAAACATTGTAACCCACCACTCTACCAACCAAAAGCCATAGGATAAGGATTATGCTCATCAGCACTATTTTTAGCTTTTTACTTTTGAAATTTATGAACAGAGCGATGCAGAAAGCCACAAACAAAACTACAGAGAGCACCACAGGCACTGCTCCCAACTCTGTACGGGTAACTGGTGCAGAGGTGCCAAACATCAGCAAAGAGTCTTGATAGCCGATGTAG
>CAYFSY010000024.1:0-17012 GCA_964345905.1 uncultured Paludibacteraceae bacterium
TCTATCCTCGCTATGAACTGGAGTGTACAGGCGGTGATGGCGTTGCTGATGCTCGCAATACTCTGCTCGTCGCTGGCATTTATGGCTCTATCCTACGCAGCCAAGCGTATCCAGATAGCCAGAGCAAGCGTCTTTGCAAACCTTATACCCGTCTTTACCATCATCTTTGCCTTGATGATGGGGCAGGAGACCCTGACGTGGGTTAAAGCTATCGGTACAATCGTGGTTATCGGAGGTGTGCTTATCAGCCAAGTAAAGCGCAAGGAGCCCGAAAAGCTGGAGGCTTAGTGCATCAGAAATTTTAGGCGATTGTGGAGGTTTACCTCTGCCATTCCGCCGTCGATGTCGAGGAAAAGCAGATTCATATCGGGGTAAACGTCCTTTATCCGCCGCTCTATTCCCTTGGCTACCACGTGGTTTGCAATGCAGCCAAAGGGCTGAACGCACACTTCGCGGTTGATTCCCTGATGCGAGAAGTTTGCCACGTCGCCGGCTATGAGCCAACCCTCGCCAAACTGGTTCGAGAGGTCGATTATGTCTGATGCGTAGCCTGCTATGTCGAATATAGAGTGCAGAGGCGAATAGAATTTTGAGCGTGCAAAGACCTTGTCGTATTGCTTTATTTTTCTATTTAATAGCCTGTAAATGATAGGCATAGTGATTTTTTGCGAAAGTGTTTTCTGCCTGATGCCGTTTTTTACATTTACCCTTGTATTTACAAATGTTTGTAGGAAAAAGTGAATCATAGGCGGGGTTACTACCTCGAAACCCTCTTTCCGTAGCCACTCTGTTATGTGAGCCTGTCCGTAGGAGTTGTATTTTACAAAAATCTCACCGATAAGTCCGATTTTCTCTACCTTTCGTCCCTCTATGAGAGGGATCCCGTCAAACTCTGCTACCGCCTGCTCAAGTATCGGCAGGAAGCCTTTGTTGTCGTTTCTATCTACGTTTTCCACACCGAGTTGCATGTATTTGTCGAAAAGCTCTTGGGCTCTCTCTGGCTGAGTGCCGCGTGCTACGGCTGCCGAAAATAGCTGGTTGAGCATGTCGCCAAAGAGAAATGCATTCAAGGCGATGCCTGCTATCTTGCGGACAGGTAGCGAAAAACCCGGTTGCTCATTCTGGTGCACGCCACCTGTAGAGACGGATATTACAGGGATTTGCTCCAGTCCTGCGTTTTTCAGACCTGTCTTTATGAAAGACAAATAGTTTGTGGCTCGGCACTGTCCGCCTGTCTGCGTGATTGCCACAGCCAAATCGTTGAGGTCGTATTTGCCTGTCTGGATTTCGGCAATGAGGTCGCCAAGCACGAGGGTAGCGGGGTAGCACACCTCGTTGTTGCCATACTTCAGACCGATGTCTGTAGAACTTTTCGAAGTCTTTGGACAATTCACAAACTTATAACCTGCTATGCGAGCCACCGCAGGAATCATAGGCGATAGAAAGTCTGTAAACCACGGCACAAGTATGGTCTTGCCTCTGTCTTTCTCCTCAAAAATTGCTTTATGTCCGGTATATTTCATTTTTCTTGAATTTCTATTTTAATATATTTTTCTTAAAAAACCACCTACTTTACAGCCTTTAGGCTCTCTATCAGGCTTCTTAGGCGTAGCCTGATAGAGCCGGGTGAGGCGATTTCGTCGATGCGTAGCAGGGTGTGGTTTTTGCCTGCTTGCCTGAGTATCTGCCCTATCTCCTCCATGTAGAACGAGTCTGGTCCGCAACCAAACGAGTTGAGTTGTATCAGCTGAATATTTTGCGGTAGCTTTGCCACCTCCATTGCGGCGTTTGCCACACGGTTTGGATACGACCACTGCGAAACCATATTCAGCCGAGAAAAACTCTCTAAACCTTGCTCTATTTGCGGGAAAAGCTCCTCCTCGGAGTAGAGCGGCGAAAAGACGTCGTCGGTCAGTGCCGTTACGCCGAGGTCGGTGAGTATCTGTCCTACCTTTTGGTTTACTAAGTCGTCTGCGTGGTATGGTCTGCCCGCCACTACAAACGCCATCTGTCCGCTATCTAAGCACTTATCGAGCCACTCACGTTGCTCCAAGATAAGTTTGTTTTTTACCTCTGCACGCTTTTTGAGTGCTAAGGCAAAAGCCTTTCGGAAAAGTTTTCTCCCCACGCCAAGCTCAGAGAAATATCGTAAAGTCGTCTTTTCTAACGTCTTGCGGTCTGTAAACGACACCACAGGTTTATCAAGCGGTATGCCGAAGTTGCCTTCGGGGTTGATAGACGAGCGAATAACTTCCGGATAGCCGCTCACCACAGGACAATTGAAGGTGTTGTTTGCCTCCTCCCACTCCGCTGATTCCTTTTGAATAATTGGGTAGAAAATCCTATCTACCTTCTGCTCTATCAGCCACACTACATGCCCATGTGCGAGCTTGGCAGGGAAGCAGATGTTGTCGCTCATCACCGAGGGGATTCCCTTCTGGTAGAGCTCGAAGTTCGATTTTGGCGACACCACCACCTCAAACCCACATTCAGCAAAGAGAGTCTGCCAAAAAGGGAAGTTCTCGTACATGTTCAAAACTCTGGGTATTCCAATTCTCATCTCTTTTTTCTCCTTCTCTTTTATGAAAATAGTAGCGACGTCTTTACATCAAAAGCGTTGGCGGACTTGTGCTGAGGCTTGCTTTTTGAGTAAAAATACTTTTCGCACTTGTTGCCTGAATAGCAAATATTGCCGTTCGGAAAAGTGAACTTCAGGATTTGGCATTGGTTCGTGCAGCCCTTGCACTGCATCTCTGTGGTCGTGTACTCGAGCTTATAAGGCTCGTCGTGTCCGATGATGAGCGTGGCGGGTGCTGTCTTGTCGTGATTCTGCTTTGCGTAGAGTGCTGCTCCGAAAGCTCCCATCAGTTCAGGCGAATCAGTTGCCGAGACGGATTTGCCACTAAGTAGCTCCAAGGTGCGAAACACAGCATCGTTGCGGAACGTGCCACCTTGAACCACGATGTTGTCGCCAAGCACGTTTAGGTTGCTTATTTTCAAGACTTTAAACAGGCAGTTTTTTACAACCGAATAAGCCAAACCTGCCGAAATATCGCCTAAATCTGTGTTTTCGCGTAGCGACTGCTTTATCTTTGAGTTCATAAAGACCGTGCAGCGAGTGCCCAAGTCCACAGGGTTTTGTGCCAAGCAAGCGAAGCGGACAAAGTCGCTCATAGTGAGATTCATCACCGAAGCGAAGTTTTGCAGAAACGAACCGCAACCAGAGGAACACGCCTCGTTGAGCTCGATATTGGTAATCACACCATTTTCCACAAAAATAGACTTCATATCCTGTCCGCCAATGTCGAGGATAAACGACACTTTTGGGTTGACAAACTTCGCTCCAACAAGGTGTGCGATGGTCTCCACAATGCCAAACTCCAGTCCGAAAGCCTGCTTGATAAGCTCCTCGCCGTAGCCTGTCGAGGCAGACGAGAGTATCTCGGCAGTAGAGTTTCTATCTTTGAGTAGCTCCTGAAACTTTTTCAATCCACGCTCTACCTGTAGCAGTGAGTTGCCGTAGTTTAGCGTGTAGTGCGTAAAAAGCAATTCCGAGCGGTCGTTTATGATGACGATTTTGGTAGTGGTAGAGCCTGAGTCGATACCCAGATAGCAGCGAATGTTTTGATTCTCAGGTATCTCCGCAACTTTCAGCGGAACAACCTTTTTGTGATTTTTCCAAAAAATATACTCCTCCTCGCTACGGAAAAGCGATGGAAGCCTATCGGTAACATCTATCTGATTTTTTTCTAAAAGCAAAGACTTAAGCCTCTCTAAGTCAGACTCCTCGCCACTCTTTTCTGCAAGCAGAGCACAACCCCAAGCAGGGAAGTATTCGCTATTTTTTGGCAAAATTATCTCCTCCGAACTAAATCCGAGCAGGGTCTGAAATCTCTCTCTCAGAGCGGGAATAAACGTAAGCGGACCGCCTATGTAAAGCACTTTTGGCATAACACGATGTCCGCGAACGAGGGTGGTCAGAGCCTGATTTGCTACGGCGTGAAACATCGACATAGCAAGGTCAGGCAGCGGGATATTGCGAGCAATGAGGTTCTGCACGTCGGTTTTAGCAAAGACACCACAACGCGAGGCAATCGGGTAGATTTTTGTAAACTTCATAGCCTCCTCGCCGAGCTTATCTACAGAGATGTTCAGCAGGTCTGCCATTTGGTCTATGAAAGCACCTGTGCCACCCGCACACGAGCCGTTCATGCGGATATCAGGTTGCTTGCCCTCCTCGAAAAACACAATCTTGGCATCCTCACCACCGAGGTCTATCAGCGAGCGAGATTCGGGGTAGAAGCGCTTAGCAACCTCGATAGCAGCGATTACCTCCTGCTCGAAAGGAATACCCAGACGCTCCGCCACACCCATACCAGCCGAGCCAGTAATAGCGAGCCGTGCATGCGAAATTCCGCAATGCTTCATCACCTCCTCTATCTGCCTAAGCATTGTGCCAGAGATGTCTGCATTGTGGCGTGTGTAGCTCCTATATGCCACCGCGCCAGCCGCGTCTAACACTACAATCTTTAGGGTTGTAGAACCAATATCAATACCTAAATTCATTAGTTACAATTTTTTTGAATAAAAAACATATTTTTTATCCATATTGGAATGAGTTTTTTTCGCTCATTCATAAATTCTATGTACTCTTTGTCGTCCATATTCCAGATATCCAATACGAAAGAGCGTCCTATTATAGGCATAATCAGCATACTGAGCAGATTTACCAGGAAGTGTACGAGTTTACTTTCGTCGATTTTGCCCTCCTCTACCTTTTCGTAGAATTGTGTGGCAAAGCAAGATTGAGACAGACGTTTGATAGGTGCTTTGCCTAAAAAATGGTCAGGCTCGTTGCGAAGTTCGCTTAGGATAAACATCGGAATATCAGGGTCTTTGATGCCCATATCTACATATCTATCGGCTAAAAGCTCGATTTTCTCCTCAAAAGTGGTAGCCTCGTTACTGCAAATACTCTCAACTCCGCTGATAAAGTTGGCAAGAGTTTCGAACATCACAATCTCAAAAAGCCTCTCCTTTGAACGAAAATAGTAGTTGAGCAAAGCCAAGTTGATGCCAGCCTCCTCCGCTATGTCTCGAGTGCGAGTAGCGGCAAAACCCTTCTGCTGAAATACAGTATGAGCCGCCTGCTTTATCCTATCTTCGGTGGAAACATCAATCTCTTTTTTTGTCTCTTTCATCGTCTTTAGTCTATTTATAAAATACTTTTTTGACGTGGCAAAGATACAATAAAAATCTGATTAAACAGTTGTTTTATTCGACTTTTTTAATCAAATGAGTAAATTTTGCTATTGTAGTGCTATAATATCATTAGCAATCTGCCAAAAACTCTTTTTTGAAATTCACTAAATAGAGCTTGCGTTGGCAGCGGGTAAAGGCGGTGTAGAGCCATTGTAGGAATTCGCGGTTGAGCATTTCGTCTGTCAGGTAGCCGCAGTCGATATAGACATCTGCCCACTGTCCGCCTTGCGATTTGTGGCAGGTTATAGCATATCCAAACTTTATTTGTAGAGCGTTTAGGTACTCGTTCTGCCGAAGCTCGAGATACTTTTTTCGGCGGTTTTTTATCTCCTCGTAGTCCTTCTCTACCTCAGTAAATAGATTTTTATTTAGCTGGTCGTTGTCTTTTGGTGTGGCTGTCAGTAGCGAATCGACAAGTATCTTGCAGTCCACTTCGAGGTCGTAGTCGAGTAGCTCAAGAGTAATGTCGGCAAACCTGAAGCCATACATCTCGTGCTGGCTACGGATACGTGATATTCGAGCAATGTCGCCGTTGGCAATAAAGCCCAAAGCCTCGTACTTCTCTGCCCAAAAGTAGTTGTTTTTTACCACCATCATCAGGTCAGAGTTTGCAAGCATCTCCTCGCGTAGCAAGACAGAGTTGCGAATACCCTGATTGTATTGCGAAGCACGCTTGTTTGACCTCGTGATAACCACCGTATTCTCTATCCCCACCTCGTTGTAAGAGGCGTTGAGCGAATCAATCAGGTCGGCTCCCGAAAGGTTTACTACATCGGGGAAGTTGGTAGATATTTGCGGATTCTGATATATTGGCTCGTCGAGCAACTCTCGCAGGTGTGTGGCGTTTGCCAAGATACCGCTGCTACGAGCCTGTCGCACTACGTCTGTCAGCAAAAGCTCTCTGACCTCCAAAGAGTATTTCTCAAGGTTTTTTCTGTCTAAAGCAGGCGAAAAGTCCTGTCCTACGGGTAGTAGTTGAGCTGTGTCGCCGAGGAGTATCATTCTGCAATTCTCGGCAGAATAGACAAACTCAATGAGGTCGTCGAGCAGTCTGCCCGAGCCAAATATATTGCCATCGCTGTAGCTGTCGCCAATCATAGACGCCTCATCTACGATGAAAAGCGTGTCTTTATGCCTATTGTAGTCAAGCAAGAATTTAAACTCCGAGACTGACTTTTGGCGGTAGATTTTTTTGTGAATAGATGTGGCTTCGTGCTGAGAATATCCCGCTAAGACTTTGGCAGCACGTCCGGTTGGTGCAAGCAATACGGTGGGTTGCTTTAGCTTCTTGAGAGTTCGCACCAAGGCGCTGACAACAGAGGTTTTCCCCGTGCCTGCATAGCCTTTCAGCAACATACACTGCATCGGCTGGCGGTCTGTACAAAACTTCGCCAACTCCTCTATACATCTGCCTTGTTGCTCTGTCGGCTCAAACGGAAGTTCCTCTAAAATCTGTCGCTCTAAAAAGTTGTGTAGCAAAATATCTATTCCTTTTATTTTTTTGGCAAAGTTAGCTATAAAAATCTAAAAAAGGGTTCAAAATGCTTTTTTACCGCAACCTTGAACCCTTAATTTTTATTTTGTTAGAAATTACCAATCAAATGGGTGCTTTGCCAATGGCATTTTTGCCAATGGGTGATAGTCGCCTTTCAAGCCTATCGGTGTGGCATTTCTGATAGCGTGAACAATGTTGATAGCCTCGCGAGTCTCCTCGATGCCAAAGCCATTACCCGCCAATACGTTTTTGTAGCTCTCTGTGTGTAGCTCTGTGAAGCCTGCGCTAAACTCAAACTCCTCTCCATCGATGTTGATAGTGCGGAATGTGCGTTTCTCTCCCTGAACGGCATTCTCTGGCAAGTAGTCTGCATTGATGCTGAGGAAATAGCGAACTCTGGCTCTTTCGAGCTCAAGGTAACCCGCTACGCGGTCGTGCGAAGCCACATGAACGATATTCTGGCGAACCTTGCCAAAAACCCACTGTAGCATATCGTAGAAGTGCACGCCGATGTTTGTAGCTACGCCACCGCTCTTGTGTACATCGCCCTTCCAACTTGTATAGTACCAATTACCGCGTGAAGTGATGTAGGTCAAATCCACATCGTAAACCTTATCCTTAGGTCCTTCGGCAATCTTTTTGCGTAGGTCGATGATAGCTTGGTGCAGACGTAGCTGTAGGATAGTGTAAATCTTTCCTCCCGTCTCTTTCTCTACATTTTGCAGAGCATCGATATTCCAAGGGTTCAGCACTATTGGCTTTTCGCAGATGACGTCTGCTCCGAGTCTGAGACCGTAACGCATGTGTGCATCGTGCAGGTAGTTTGGCGTACATATCGAAACGTAGTCTATTTTGTTGCCGTCTGCTTTGAGCTTTGTGCAGTGGCGGTCAAACAGCTCATGCTGGGTAAAAAACGATGCTTCAGGGAAGTAGCTATCCATGATTCCTACGCTATCAAATGGGTCGTAGGCTGCCACAAGATTGTTACCTGTATCTTTTATGGCTCTGAGATGTCGCGGTGCGATGTAGCCCGCTGCTCCTATTAACGCAAAATTTTTCATATCAGTTTTATATCTCTTTTTGTTTAAATTTTTCTAATAAAATCTCCTTCAAGTTTGTACTTGTCGCCCGTCTCTGAGCAGGTTGCCTCGCCATTTTCGTCAAACTTTAGCTTGGCTCCGTATTCGCTGACCCAACCAATCTGGCGAGCAGGATTGCCTACCATAAGTGCGTATGGCTTTACAGGCTTGGTTACTACGCTACCCGCACCTATCAGTGCGTATTCACCAATCTCGTTACCACAGACAAGTGTGGCATTTGCACCGATGCTGGCACCTTTGCGGATAAGTGTAGGCTTATACTCATCTTTGCGGCTGACGTGGCTACGTGGGTTGATGACGTTTGTAAAAACCATGCTTGGACCTAAAAACACATCGTCTTCGCAGATTACGCCTGTATATACCGACACGTTGTTTTGAATCTTAACGTTTCTGCCAAGCCTTACGTTTGGCGAAATCACTACGTTCTGTCCTATGTTGCAATCCTCGCCAATTACGCAGTTTGGCATAATGTGCGAGAAGTGCCAAATCTTAGTGCCTTTGCCTATCTGGCAGCCCTCGTCAACGTAAGATGATTCGTGTTTAAAGTAATCCATTTTTTAGATATAAATATTTATTTTATCCTACAAAGTTAAAAAAAATCATTGATACAAAAAATAAAAGTAGCCACTAATTGTCTTAATAGCTACTTTTGAACTTTTATTGTATAGATGTAATACTACACTAGAGGTTTAATCAAAAGAAGTTATATCGTTGGTCTTTTACCTCAAATTTCTTCTTCAAAGCCTCTATTGCAAAGTAATATACAGAGTTTGCTCTGCTTTGCATAATCATCTGTTTTACCTGCTCTACATTTGTAGCTTGTTCGTTCTCTTTCTTAGAAAGCACTTGGAATACATACGCACCCATCTTACCCTTCATTGGCTCAGAAACTTTGCCTATTTCGGCTACTGGAGCCTTAGCTATTACTGAAGGTTCGTTGCCCAAAGAGCCTGCTGTATTGCTTGCAAAAGATAGATTTTTTACAGAGTCCACAGTATAGTTCTCTGCCTGCATCTGCTCTATGGTCTTGCCTGCAAAATCCTTTTTCATCATCTCGAACTTCTTATCGTTGCGAAGCTCTGCAGAGAGTTGGTCTGTTACATCCTCTACTGCTTTGTAGCCCTCTTTGTATTTCTTGCTAACGGTAGCCACAATTAGAGTGCTGTTGCTGCTCTCAAACACATCTGAAGTAGCCTCTGGCTTGCTATCAAAAGCCCAACGAATAATTTCACGAGTGCCCTCTATGCCCATCATACGAGGCTGGTTGCGAGTGATATTTTGTGCAGGATAAGCAACATATTTATTTTCATTAACCTTAGCCTCAAACTCTTTTGTAGTCTTGATACTACTTGCAAACTGCTTAGCTTCTTGGAATATTTTAGACTGAGTAGCGCTGCTTGGTGCCACTAAACGCTCTACAACAGCAAGTTTTACCTTACGAACAGGTGCTGTGCGTGCTGTTACAAGGAAAATGGTTGAAGTGTTTCTTTGAGTGATTACAAATGGCTCGGATGATGCTTTATCGAATACTTTTACTATATCCTTTGATAAGCCAAGTTCGCGGAACCAGCCAATATCGCCACCCTTTGCTGCGCTAGCTTTATCAAACGAATATTGAGCTGCAAGTTGTCCGAATGGAGTAGTTTTAGATAGAGCAATGATTGAGTCTGCCTTAGCTTTAGTTTTAGCTTCAGTCTCTTCTTGAATGGCGATAATGCTGAGTCGTACAGAGTCTGCAACAACTTTAGATTTTACCACCTTAGCCATTGTGAAAGTATAGTCCTTGAACTCTGGTCCAAATACCGCTCCCTGTGGTTGATCGAAAGCGAAAGCACGAAGGTTTTCTGGCACATCATTTCTAGCTAAAAACTCATCGCGGAAAGGCACGTCAGAAGCGTAGTTTACGCTATCTACGATTGTAGAGTCTTGGATAGTAGCGAAGCCTGTTGCCATAGCGTTAACCTCGCTCTGTACAGCAGCGATGTCTTTCTCCGATGGAACAATGTCGAACTTCACAAACTGAATATCTACTGCCTCCTCTTGCTTGAATTGCTCTTTTCTCTGCTTGTAGAGAGCCTCAATCTCAGACTTCTCTACCTTAACCAAAGAGTCTGAAATAGTAAAATATGGCTTCATTGCATACACCAAATCAACAGCGTCTTTAGACTGGTTTTGAGCATAAGATGCCTCTTTTGAGTTAACTACTAAAGACTTAGACAACAATACGTTGTATTTCTGTATCAAAGCGTCTGATTTTACAGTATTTTCCAAAAATTTCCAATAATTGCGTAGCATAGCCACCTCTTCTGGATTTGCCTGCTTGATAATGGCAGGATCGTCCAATTGGTGGATTAGCTGTACTACCATTTGTGGGTCAAATTGTCCGGTCTCTTGATTTTGGAACATCTGACGCATAGCGACTATTGGACTTGGGTTTTTGCCAATTGTGAGGTCTGTGAGTTCTTGACTTGATACATTCATACCAATAGTTTTAGCGTCTTTTTCTATAACGCTCAACATAACGAACCGATTCCAAACCTCCTCTCGGATTTGTTCTGAAGTTTCTGCGTCAAGAGCTTGTTCACGTCTTTCAATTTTGTAGAAGTCCTCCATCTGTTGTACTGCATGGGCAAAGTTTTGATAACGAATTTTTTCGCCTGCAATAGAGCCTACATTTGCCTTGCGGTCTTGAAAGAAAGTAGAGCCGTTGCCTACAAAGTCTGTGATAATGAAAATCAACAGCGCCACACCAACTATTACTAGCAATAGAACGCCGTGCTTTTGGATTTTACCTAATGCTGCCATTATTTTTTATCTGTTATTTAATTAATAAACAATTTATTCATAAAAGTCTGCAAAGGTACAAAAAAAAAGTCAAACATAAAATATATGTTTGCTATTCATGCTAAAAAACTCTTAAAATTTGGTGTTTTACTCGAAAAACAAAAAAGTTGTACCCGCTTTCGAGTACAACCCAATATCTAAAAATCACTATATAAACAAAAAATTTATTTCTTCTTTAAAGAGGTTGACTTTGCAGGCAGGCGAAGCTTCCTAAGCAGATTGGCATGAAATTCGCTATTTGCCTCGTAGTACTGAAACATCTGTTTTGCAGACAGAAACTCTGAAATATCTTCGAAGAACTTTTCCTGAAGTTCTTGTTTTTTTTCGTCAATGTCAAGTAGCTCTTTGATGATGGTTTCATACTCTTTTTCACTAAAGTTCCCCTCTTTAGCTTTTTTACGCAGATCGCGTTTATTCTTGTTTAACTCCCTATCTTTGGTGTGATATTCGTTGTATAGCGACCAGAATTTAGGAGCTTGAGCAGGCGTAAGATTCATTTTTTCTGTAAAGAATGCGGTCTTCTCGCTATCTATTTTCTCCTTCAAGTCTGCTCTTCTGTTCTCCTGTGCATTCAGGCTAAAGGTAGCCAGCGTTGCTACCAAAACAATCATTAAATACTTTTTCATCTTAACTTATCTTATTCTTTTTAAGAGTTAATTATTCTGCTTCTGCCAAGATGTAGTCAATCACCATATCTTGGGTAGTCTCCTCAATCAATATGTCCTTCAAAGCTTCATCGTACTCAGATACTTTGCTTTCGGCTATCTGCTGTTGAGGCTTGTTGTCCTCTGATACAAAGAAGAATGTTCCAACAGTTATAAGCAAAAGTGCCACTGCTGCAGCATAGATATATGTTCTATATCTCTGAGCAAATGATAGCTTTTTCGGAGTAGTAAGCGCCTCCATTTTTGCAGCAAAATTCTCAAAGTATCCATCTGGTACATTGAATGGGTTTACTGGACTTTGCTTTTCAAAATCAAAATTGTGATTCATATTTATTATTGTCTATTTTTTTATTTAATAAAACTTTCTTTACACTTCATTTGACATAGAAACTTCAAAAGGTTTAATCCTCTTCTCTAAAAAAAGCTTCAATTTTTTTTGCGGCATGATGATATGATGACTTTAGCGCTCCAACAGAGGTGTCGCATATTTTTGAAATCTCCTCGTACGGCATATTGTCGTAGTAGCGCATATTGAATACAAATCTCTGCTTTTCAGGTAGTGTAAGTATCGCCTCCTGGAGCCTCTTTTGTAGCTCGTCTCCGTCGAAGTATGTGTCTGCCTTTAGGTTGTTTAGCAGATACTCCCCCATTTCGAGCGAGGTAGAGACGTTTTTCGCTCTCTGCTGAGCCAGAAAAGTTAGGGTCTCGTTGGTGGCAATACGGTATAGCCAAGTGTGTATCTGGCTATCGCCACGAAAGGAGTCTATAGCTTGCCACGCTTTCATAAATGTGTTTTGCAATAGATCGTCGGCGTCATCGTGAGACAACACCATCTTTCGTATATGCCAATAAATTGGACGCGAAAGCATTTTCACAATCTCTGTGAAAGCCTGCGAGCGAGTTTTCTCGTCACTGAGCTGAAGTGTGAGTTCGCTTAATCTGTTACGGTCTATACTCATTTATTGTTGTTTTTTTTGTTTTTTATACAGAAAAGGACAAAGATACATATTTTTTTGCACTATGGCTTTTTTATTCCAAAAAATAGTGCGTAGAATACTGGTAGAAGCACAAGCGTGATGATAGTGCCGACCAATAGTCCGCTGATGATGACTATTGCCAAAGGTCCGTACATCGGGTCTGTAAGCAGTGGAATTACTCCAAGCATTGTCGCCGACGAGGTCATGGCAATTGCTCTCAGACGCGAGATTGTAGCGTCGATAACTGCATCGTAAGGCTTTTTGCCTCGTTCGCGTTGCAGGTCTATCTCGTCCACAAGCACTACAGAGTTTCGGATAAGCATTCCCGCTAAACCGATAGTTCCCACAATTGCCACAAACGAGTATGGTTGCGAGAATATCAGCAATGCAGGCACAATTCCTACAATGGCTACTGGTACGCATAGGATAACGATGATAGTTCGCTTCCAATCGTTGAATAGCAGAATCAGCAGGAATATGATGATAATTGCAGTCAGAGGCAGCAGTCCGATGATGTTTTTCAGAGCCACACTCATAAGGTGCTTCTCTCCCATCCAATGCATTTCGTAGCCGTCTGGTAGAGGTATTGCTTCGATTTTATCTTTGATTTTGCTTGCCACCTTTGCTGGCGACTCGTTGCCGATAGCGTCGCACTGAGCCTCGATTACCCTGCGGAAGTTCGACCTCTGGATTTCAGACTCCTCCCACTCAAGGTTGATGCCTTGCGACACTTGACTCAACGGCACAGGCGATATTACCTTTTTCTGCACATCGCTTTCGGTCTGGTTGCCGAGTGCGAGGCTCTGAATGTCGGTCTTGTTTATCGCTCTGAGGTTTGGCACAAGGTTCCACACAGGCAGGTTGTTTAGGTCTTTTATTAGCGAGCCGTCTTGGTTGCGTATTCTCAGGTTTAGAGGCATATTCATACCGTTGTCTTGGTAGATGTAGCCAATAGGAAGTCCGTCTGTTGCCGCTATTAGCGTGTACGAGAGGTCTGTACGCATGGTGCCGAGCGTGGCAGCAGCCTGCTTTGCGTAGTTTGTGTTTAGCACCTTCGATGGCGGTGGCACGCTTGACGAGATTGAGTAAGGATTGACCAAATCACACTCCCGCATGATGTTCTCAGCCTGCTTTTGCAAGCTCCGTAGTGTGTCGAGATTTTCGCCTGAAAACTGCACCTCTACGTTGTGCGAAGTCATGATAGAAAGACTATATAGTCGGAACCTCGAATAAGCGTCTGGATAGTTGTTGTAGAGATATTTCTCTATCTGCGGACGCAGCTTTTGCATGGTGCGATAGTCGTCGAAGTCTATGATAAACTCGGCGTAGTTGTCGCCTCCTTGGCTGACAGAACGCACAAGACAGTAGCGCATTGGCGTCATTCCATGCGTTGCGGTAACGCTTTTTACTCCCTCGATTTTTAGCAAATCATCTGTAATCTGCTTCATGTCGGCGAGGGTCTTATCTATACTCGTGGACTTTGGTAGAGTGTACTCTACGTATGCTTGATTGTATAGGAAGTCGGGGAAAAACGTCTGTTTTACAAACATAAAGCCAATTCCTGCAAGACCCATAAGCAGAAAAGTCATGACGATTGTCAGAACCTTGTGGCTCATCATTTTATTTAGAATCTTGCGTAGCAGAACAAATACTTTGCCTGTAAACGGCTCCTCCTTTTTGTTGTAATACTTTCTGAAGTCGAACATGTGTGCAGCAAAGAGCGGCACCTGCGTGAGCGAAACCACCCACGAGGTTGCAAGAGCGATGCAGAGCACTACGAAAAGGTCGCCAATGTAGGTCGAAGCGGTGTCTTGCGAGAGATATACGGGTAGGAAGCAGACAATCGTAATGGTTGTGCCGATAAGCAGTGGCATAGCGGTCTTTCGCGGAGCTTCGAAAAGTGCGTATTTCAGTGGTTTCTTTTGCTGCAACGCAAGGAGGATACTGTCGATTACCACAATAGAGTCGTCCACAAGCATTCCCAAAGCCAAAATCAGTGCACCGAGCGAAATTCTTTGCAGCGTGCCGTCCATCGCTTTTAGGATGGGAAACACCGTTGCCACGATGATTATAAGCGACCCGCAGACAATCAGACCGCTGCGGAAGTTCATTGCGAGCATTAGCACCGATATTACGATTATCACGGCTAAAATCAGGTCGCGCATAAAGCCGCCGATAGCCTCACTTACCTTGTCTGGCTGGAAAAATATCTTTTCGACATCCACTCCGAGCGGTATCTGAGGCATTATCTCCTCCATCTTTTTATCTACTCTGCGACCTACATCTATCACATTGACGTCACTTGCCATAGATATACCAAACATAATGGCTGGTTTGCCGTTGTATAGTGCCGTAAAGCGTGCCGAAGTAGGCTCTGAGGTGGTAATGGTGGCTATGTCTGAAAGTTTGAATTGGTCGTTTTCGTACCCGCTGATGACGAGGTTTTTCAGGTCGTCGATAGTGGCAAATTTGCCGTCGATAGAGAGGCGGATAGTGTTGTCTCCCTGCTGGTAGGCTCCTGCATAGACTGGCTGAGTGTTTGAGTTAATAGCCAAAAGGATTTGTGCAGGGAAAACTCCCAATTGGCTCATCTTTTCTGCCGAAAGGTCTATGTTTACGTTGGTCTGCTGGTAGCCAAACATATTGATACGACTGACTCCCTCGACGTTTATCAGCTCTTTTTTCAAGAGCGAGGCGTATTTGTTTAGGTCGTCGTAGTTGAAGCCGTCGCCTGTAATGGCGTAGAGCATTCCATATACATCGCTGAAGTCGTCTATCACCATTGGCTTTTGGGCGCTGGAAGGCAGTTTTGGCGTTACATCAGCTACCTTTTTTCGCAGAATATCCCAATGCTGTACTATCTCGTCGTGTGGTATCGAAAGTTTCAGCATTACCGCCACCTGCGACACGTTTGCAACGGAAGTGGACTTGATGTCTGCCACATTTGGCATAGTGCGAATCTCGTTCTCTAAGACTGTGGTAACATCTCGCTCCACCTCCTCGGCAGAGGCGCCTGGATAAATCGTTACCACCATAGCCTGCATAATGGCTACTTCAGGGTCTTCGAGCTTGCTGATTTTAAAAAACGAATATACACCACCGATGACAATTGATATCATCAGAGCGTAAAAAATGGTTCTATATTTGTATGCAAGTGCAGGTAGATGCATTTTCTATATTTTTAGTATCAGCCGTTTTTATAAAATCAAGCAAAGATACGATTTTTTTTTGAATGTAGGAATTAAGAAGTGAAGGAATTGAGAAATGTAGTAATGCGGAATTGCGGTTGCATTGTCCGCTATGCTTATTGCGGTTTGCTCCGATGCCTATCGCTCCCAAATCCGATAAGCATCGTTTGTCTGTCCTTACTTGGCAGCAAATTTCTGCATTACTACATTTCTCAATTTCTACATTAAGCAAAAAAGTAGTATCTTTGCACAAAATTTTTCTAAAACTGTAAAAAAGTAAATTGATATGTTTGCACCAAAAATTTGTGATTCATTATACTATGTTGGCGTAAATGACCGCACAACAGAGCTTTTCGAGCGTCTTTTGCCAATTCCTCATGGAGTTAGCTACAACTCTTACCTTCTGGTTGACGAGAAGGTGGTGATTTTCGATACCGTCCACAATGAGTTTGCATCAAGGTCTATAGAGCGTATCCACAACCTACTGCAAGGCAGAAGCGTGGACTACCTCGTTATTCATCACTTGGAACCAGACCATAGCTCTGGCATTAGGCAATATCTGGCTTGTTTTCCCGGAATGAAGCTTATTTGCTCACAAAAAGCAGCCGATATGCTACAGGGTTTCTATGATATTAAGGATAATATACAAATTGTAAAAGAGGGTGAGGAGCTTTCGCTCGGACAGCACAATCTGAAGTTTATCTACGCTCCTATGGTTCATTGGCCAGAAGTGATGATGACTTACGAGGCTACACAGCATATTCTATTCTCAGCTGATGCTTTTGGTACATTTGGTACTTTAGACGGAGGCGTTATGGATAGCGAGGTTCATGTGGAGAAGTTTTTCCCAGAGATGGAGCGTTATTACGTAAACATCGTAGGAAAATACGGACTTCCAGTGCAGAATGTGCTTAAGAAAGCGGCTGGTCTGCCTATCAAGACCATCTGTTCGCTACACGGACCTGTCTGGCAGGAGCAGAAAGATAAGGTGGTAGAAATTTACGACCGCCTCAGCTCGCACAGAGGCTATGAGGGTGTGATGATTGCCTACGGTTCGATGTATTCGCACACAGAGGCTATGGCTGAAGTGGTGGCTCGCGGAGCAGCAAGCGTAACTAAAAACGTAGTGATGCACAACCTTTCGAAGAGCGATATGTCGGAAGTTATCACAGATGCGTTCCTCTATCGCGGTCTGATAATGGGTTCGCCTACGTACAACGGCGATGTGTTCCCAAAAATTGCCGAGATGATGAATAAGCTCGAATTGCGTGGTCTGAAGAACCGTACCTTTGGTTGCTTTGGCTCATACACCTGGGCGGGACAGGCTGTAAGGCTTATCTCTGCTTTTGGCGAAAAGATGAACTACGAGAGCGTAGGAGCGGTGGAGGTAAAGCAGGCTATGAAGAAGGCAGACTACGAGCTGCTTTACAATCTTGGTAAAACTGTTGCGGAGAAGTCTCTATGCGAGATGTAGTATGTCC
>CAYFSY010000025.1:0-16263 GCA_964345905.1 uncultured Paludibacteraceae bacterium
CACTATCACAGACCTCGCAGGTCGTGTAGTGCTACACGCCACCGCTACAGTTGGCAAGACGACACTCGATATCCACCACCTCACAGTAGGTACATATATTGTACGTGTTGGAGAAAGAGTAGGTAAAATAGTTAAGAAATAGTTTAAATTTGTTTCATACACGGTGAGAGGGATAGGCTTTCGGGCTTGTCCCTCTTTTTGACCACAACCCAGACTCTTCCCCATGCTTAGACTTACTGCGACTTCGCTCAGCAACTACAAGGGAAGGGAGCGTCTGTTTCCACAGGTCTTAATGGCTAAAAAAGAAATGACAAAGGTTGTTTTTTGTACTACAAAAGCACCAATAGGAAAATAAAATTGTTTTTTAGTTTCTTGTATTAAGTTGCAAATCAATATGTTGTGAGAAGTAACAAAAAATTTATAATAAATTAACGCATTAGTTGATATATTTATATTACCTTTGCAGTCGTTTTTTGATAAAGGCATTGTTTCCTGTGGAATTGAAAGATAAGATATTAGAGGCATCGAAAAAGCTGATAAGGGTTTATGGCTTTAAGCGTGTGAGGGTTGAGGATATTTGCCAAGAGTTGCAGATATCCAAAAAGACTTTTTATACCGTTTTTAAGACCAAAAATGACTTAGTCGCCTCTATCTTGGAGGATGTCCGCAAAAGTCATGATAGCTCTAAAAGGTTTTTTACAGCCGAAAGCGAGGAGAATATCATCGACCAACTGCTGACCAACACCGAAAAGATAAAACAGGCTCAATCGATGGCTAAGAAGCACTTCCAGATGTACCTCGACTTAGAAAAATACTACCCCGAAATCCTACAGCAACATCTCTCCACAATCAAAATCAGTGCTCACAGCATTACCGAAAAGATGTTGGAGATTGGCATAAGTCAAGGCATTTTCCGTAGCGATATGGACGTGAGATTTACCACTATCGTGGTAACGGATATTTTGGACAACATTCTGCCGTATTCGCAGAGGTATAAGTTTTCGATGATTAATTCGGTGGACATGTGTTTGGAGGCGGTATTTCGCATAATCTGCTCGCCTGAGGGGTTGAGCTATTATCAACAAAAGATTTCAGATAAAAATATCAATTGCAAAAAAAATAAAAATAAGTTAGATGAATAGATTTAGGTTATTAATTTTAGGATTTGCCTTAGCTGCCTCTTTGTTAGGCGTAGAGGCACAGGAGCGAGTGGTGTCGCTATCGCTTCAGCAAGCAAAAGACACCGCACTCGTACACAACCGCCAGTTGCAAAACGCAAGCTACGACGTGAAAATTGCTGAGATGCAGCGTTGGCAGGCTATCTCCTCGATGTTGCCACAGGTCTCAGCTGGCTACGACTACCAAAACACTATGGGTTACAAGATGGAGTTAAATATGGGTGGAATGCACATCAGCAAAGAGATTCCCGCAAGTGGCAACTTCAACATTACCGCAGCTATAGCTCTTAGCGGACAGCAGATAGTTGGTGCCTTGATAAGCAAAGTAGCTACAGATATGCAAGACATTAACCGCATGCAGACGGAGCAGACAGTCATGGCAAACACCACTAAACTATATATGTCGGCTTTGGCTAATCAGCAGGTGTTGGCTCTTTTGGATTCAAACAAAAACAACATCGAACGCGTTTACCAGAGCACCAAAGAGGCTGTAAGAGTAGGCGTAGTAGAGCAGACTGAGGCGGATAAAATCTACGTGCAGGTTATGAAACTCAGAAGTGCTATCACGTCAGCTAAACAAGGCGTAGAGCTACTCTACAATTCACTAAAGCTACAGCTTGGATTACCAGCCGAGACAAAGCTCGTTTTGACCGACAACCTCGACAACCTAACAAACGCCGAGAAGTCGTTGGAGTTACTGCATACGGACTTTGATATGAACAATAACTACACCTACAGGCTTTTGGGTAAAAACCTTGAGCTTTCGAAAAAGCAGGTCGCTTTGGCTGCCTCTGCCTATTCGCCTACGCTGACGATGGCTTACCGCTTCTCAAACATCAAATACTTCGGTGGCGAGCCAATGATGAGCACCAATCCGCCTCACGCACTATCTGTGAGCGTAAAGCTACCGTTTTTCACATCTGGCAGGACATTTACCGCCATAAAAGAGAAAAAGTACAGCTACCTGAAACTCAAAAACACCTACGACGACGCTACAAATCAGCTACAGATACAAAACAAGCAGTTGCGTTTCAATCTGAACACCGCCTACGAAAACTTCCAGATACAGAAGGAGAATATCAGAGTGAGCCAAAGCGTTTTCCAGAGTGTAACCGAGAAGTTCCGCTACGGCAAGGCGAGTTCTTTGGAGGTAACTCAGGCAAGCTCAGAGCTTATTGCTGCTCAGAGTGCGTATATTCAGGCTCTGATAGAGATGACAAACGCTCAAATCGAACTCAGAAATTTACTAAATAAATAACAACACATTTTTAATTCATCGAAAAAAATAATAAAGAAATTATAGATATGAGAAAATCATTTTTGTTAATTATGGCTTCTGCACTTATGCTGACAAGCTGTGGCGGAGGTAGCGACACTCAGAAAGAGGTTAAAGAAAAGGTAGAAAACGTAATGGTTCAGAGCCTTACGCCTATAAAAATCAATCGCATTATGGAGTATTCTACCACTCTCGAAGGCTACGAGGAGGTAAACATCTCGCCTTCTGTACAAGGTAATATCGAACATATCTACGTTGAGCCGGGAGCAAGGGTTTCGCAAGGTCAGCTACTTGTGCGTATGGACCAAACCCAGCTGAATGCGGCTAAGGTGCAGAAAAACACGCTAAGCGTTGAATTGGCTCGTTCAGAGGCATTGCTAAAAATAGGAAGCCTTGCTCAGAGCGTCTTTGACCAATTGAAAGCTCAATACGATGTGGCAACATCAAACTTGGCATTTTTAGAGAAAAATACATTTGTAAAAGCACCGTTTTCGGGAGTTATTGCTGCCAAGAACTACGAGAATGGAGAGATGTATTCGCCTGCAATGCCGATACTTAAGCTTTCGCAAATATCTCGCCTAAAAGCTCACGTCAACATCTCTGAAAGCTATTTCCCAGTAGTTAAAAACAATATGTCTATAGAGATTGCCTCAGATATCTATCCGGGAGAGAGCTTCAAAGGCAGAATCGAGACAATTTATCCTACTATCGACCCTACAACTCACACCTTTAGAGTTAAGATTGATATTCCAAACGCTTCGCAAAAGCTTCGTCCGGGTATGTTTGCTCGTGCCACGCTTTCGCTTGGCGAGGCTGACGCCGTTGTGGTGCCTTACAACTCGGTGATAAAGATGCAGGGTTCAAACGAGAGATATGTGTTTGTAAAGCGTGGCGATGTTGCCAAACGAATAAACGTAGAGCTTGGACAGAGGTTCGACGACCAGACAGAGATTATCTCGCCAGAGATTACAAAAGACGACCAAATCATCGTGGTAGGACAAGCCAGATTGGTGGACGGCGTTCGTGTGAAAATCTCTGAACCTACCGCTGTGGCAGCTGCTTCAGAGGCAAAAAACGATTCTACAAATAAGAAATAAATCATCAGTTAGACAGAAATGGCAATATATAAAACCGCAATAAATAAGCCTATCACAACCGCTCTGATATTCGTAGCGGTGGTTGTGTTTGGTGTATTTTCTTTCTCAAAACTACCTATCGACCTATTCCCCTCGATGGATATCCCTTACGTCTCTATCATGACGACCTATCCGGGAGCAAACGGTTCGGAAGTAGAGACCAACGTAACCAAGCTATTGGAAAACTCGCTCAACTCGGTTGACGGACTAAAAGAGATTACCTCGAAGTCAAAAGACAATATGTCGATAATCGCTCTTGAGCTCAATTGGGGAGAGAATCTCGACGAGTCTATCAACGATGTCCGTTCGGCTATCGACATGGTGTACGAGAGACTTCCCGATGGTTGTAGTCGTCCGATGATATTCAAACTCTCTACCTCTAATATGCCGATTATGCAATATGCAATTACTGCAAAAGAGAGCTATTCGGGTTTGGATAAGATATTAGAGGAGAATGTAGTAAACGTGCTTAACTCAATAGAGGGTATCGGTAATATCTCGGTATCGGGAGCACCAGAGCGTTACGTTTACATAGATTTAGACCAAAATAAACTCGATGCTTATCGTCTCTCTGTAGAGCAGGTAGGTGCGGCTGTCTCTGCAAACAACCTCAATCTGGCTTCTGGTTCGGTAAAAATGGGTAAGGAGCAGTATCAGCTTCGCGTACAGAGCGAATATGTAGAGAGTTCGGAGATAAACAACATTGTTGTGGCTAACGTAATGGGTAAGAGCGTCTTTGTACGCGACTTGGCTACTGTGCGAGACACTATCCGTGACATTACGCTTGACGAAAAAATCAACGGAGAGGACGGAGTTCGTCTGATAATAATGAAACAGACAGGAGCCAACACCGTTGCTATAGCCTCGCAGGTAAAAAAACGTATGGCTGAGATTATCCCAACGCTTCCGCCAGATATCGAGTTTGAAGTCATCACAGACTCATCAGAGAATATCGAAAACTCTATCAACGGACTTTCGGAAGCCGTGATTGTAGCCTTTATATCGGTATTCTTTATCGTTCTGTTTTTCTTAGGCAGATGGCGTGCTACGCTTATCATTATGCTTTCTATCCCAATATCTTTGGTTTGTGCGTTTATCTATCTTTTCATTGCCGATAGTTCGCTAAATATCATTTCGCTTTCGTCTCTTACTATCGCCGTAGTGCTGGTGGTGGACGATGCCATTGTGGTATTAGAAAACGTCATGAGGCACATCGAACGCGGTTCTCGTCCGCGCGAGGCTGCAATGTACGGCACAAACGAGGTTTGGGTATCGGTTATTGCCACCACGCTTGTAATTGTAGCGGTGTTCTTGCCGCTTACAATGCTTGGCGGACAGGCTGGTATCATGTTCAAAGAGATGGGTTGGATAGTAACGGTTTCTATCACAGTTTCCGCCTTAGTGGCAATCGCTCTAACGCCTATGCTTGCATCTGTAATGCTCAAAGGACGTGAAGTTAAAATTGACGAAAACGGCAAGTTGGTAGAAGTAAAAGAGCGTGAAAACTTCTACGACAAAACCGTAGCAAAGTGGCTCACTGCCTTAGACAAATGGTACGGCAGAATGCTACACTGGTGTTTAGAGCATAAACTCATCACTTCGCTTGGTGCGTTAGCGGTTCTGATAATAGGTTTCTTGCCTATGTTTATGGGAAAAGTCGGCATGGACTTTATGGCTCAGCAAGACAACGGCAATATCAGTGCTACAATCGAGCTACAACGTGGTACTCGTGTAGAGGAGACAATGCTCGTGGCTCGTCAAATAGAAAAGGACTTTGCAGCAATAGCACCTGAGGTTATAGTTATATCAACCTCTACGGGTTCGAGCGACGAGGCGGGTTTTGCATCGCTTATGAGCAAAGCAACAAACAACGTAATGTCTATGAGCATGCGTTTTCCAAAGAAATATGAACGTGAACGAAGTGTGTTTGAGATAGCCGAAGAGTTCCGCAAATACCTCGACAAACATGCCGATGTGGTTACCTACAACGTATCTACTGCAAGTATGGGTGCTGGTGGCGACAACAACGTGGCGGTGGAGATATTTGGCTACGACTTCGAGGCTACAAACAGAGTGGCTGAGGAGGTAAAAAACCGCTTCAAAGACGTCAAAGGAGCAAGAAACATCAACGTGTCACGCGAGGCAGACCGCTCTGAGCTTCAGATTGTATTCAACAAAGAGAAACTTGCTCTAAGCGGACTCTCTACTGCACAAGTATCTATGGCTATCCGCAACCGCGTAAACGGACAGATAGCTGGTTATCTGAAAGAGGACGGAGACGAGTACGAGATAGTGGTAAGGCTTCAGGAGGATTTCCGCAACTCTATCACAGACATTGAGGAGATGTCGCTACAAACGCCTATGGGTAAATTCGTAAAGGTAAAGGAGCTTGCTACAATCGAGGAGTATTGGGCGCCTCCGACCATCGACCACAAACGCCGTCAGCGTTATGTCAGCGTTACCGCAAACCCCGAAGGTATTTCTCTCTTGGAGCTTGCAAACGAATCTAAAAAGATGATTTCAGAGATGGATATTCCGCAGGGAGTAATCGTCAGCGTGGGTGGTACATACGAAGACCAAATGGAGATGAGCCAAGATATGAGTGCACTGATGTTGCTAATCGTAATGTTGGTTTATATCGTAATGGCGTCGCAGTTCGAGAGCTTCTCAAAGGCTTTTATCATCGTTTTAGGCTCTATCCCGTTTGCGTTTTCTGGAGCAATGCTCGCACTTTACCTGACAGGACAAAACCTCGAGATGGTAGGTATGCTCGGATTTATACTTCTTGTGGGAATTGTGGTTAAAAACGGTATCGTGCTTGTGGACTACATCAACCTTATGCGTGACAGAGGTTATCAGCTCAACGATGCCATTGCACTTTCAGGCGAAAGCCGTCTGCGTCCTGTGCTTATGACCGCCGTTATCGCTATCATCGGTATGTTGCCAATGGCTCTATCTACCGCCGAAGGCTCTGAGATGTGGATTCCGCTCGGCATTGTGGTAATAGGCGGATTGATATTTGCTACTGTGGTTACTCTGATAATCGTACCTGTGCTTTATGCTCTGATGTCGCGTAGAGGCGAGAGAGACAAGGTGGCAAAGGAGCGTAAGGAGTTTATCTTTATGCAGATAAAAGATAACGACGAGGAGTAACTTATTTATTAACGAAAAAAGAGGAAAATAAGATAATGAAATCGGTATTTATTGTATTTAATCAGGCAAACACGGAGCGTGTAGAGTTTATGCTCGACCAGCTCGAAATCAGAGGCTTCACGATGTTTGAAACGGTTCAAGGTAGAGGCACTACCGATGGACGTCCAAGGCGTGGCACACACACTTGGCCAGAGATGAATTCCGCTGTGATGACTATTGTCGATGACGACAAGGTGGCTCCGCTACTGCACGGCATCAAGCAACTCGACTCCCGCAATAAAGATCTTGGCGTGAGAGCTTTTGTATGGACAGTCGAAGAGACGGTTTAGATTGGTGAAAATAATGTTTTGATTTGTAATTATGGTATGGATAGCACTTCCAAGAATTTTGTGAGTGCTTTTTTATTATAAAGATGTTTAAAATAAAAAGGCGTAGGAGAAGTTCCACGCCTCATTTTACTGCTTATTCTCTTGTGTTATTCGTTATAAATCAGTTCTATTATTGTTTTTTCTATTCGTTTATAGGTATCGATAATTATTTCTCTATTTAGTTCTATTTTATGTGGTACGCCGGGGTTGTAATAAAACTCAAAAGTGTTGTCTTCGTTTACTTCAAGCACATGATTCTCTATCACTAAATCATCTTGCTTTGTGCTTTCAAAGAATAGATTGACAGCTTGTTTTGTCTCTTCTGGATCCAGTCTTGCCTCTTGCTTGAACACACAAAAATAGTTTTCGTAGTCCACTTTTGTGAATGTTATTTTTGCATTCCCTTTTATAGTTTTGCCTCCCGATAGAATAGGCACCTCTATTTCATAAGATATAGGCTCTCTTGGGTCGAATTCTGCGCCCATGGGATAATGAATATACTGCAAATCTTTTAGAATAAAGTTTTCGATACCATGTTTTGAACTATATACCTTTTTTAACTCTTTTTGTGCAGCTCTTGTTTGCTTATCTCTTTTGTCTGTAATAGCATATAAATCGTCGTATAGCTTGCCCATCTTCTCTCCTATCTCTTTCCAATTCACTATTTCAAGTAGAGAGCCAAATTCGGAGGTTTTATATACTACATCAATTTTTTCGTATTTCGCAAAATCTTTTAATCGAGATTTTGGCACATCAAATGTATTCTCCAAATCATTGAAGTGAGTCCACTTTATGGTGTATGACTTTTCGGTAGAGTCCATTACTGTAAAGTTGGCAACGTACACCTGATTTTCATTTTCAGTAAACTTACCGTCGTCCCACTCCTGTACAATTTTTGTTATCCGAAAGTTGTAGCTGTCGCCAGCAGACCAGTAGGCTATAAATGGTACACCAATAGAGGTGGTGTCAGTCTGGCTAAACGCACTGATTGAAACAAAGCATAATATTACTATTATACAAAATAATTTTTTCATGTTTATCTCTTTTTACTTTTGTTATGTGATTTTTTTGCTCTGCAAAGGTAGTGTTTTTTTTATTAGAATAAATGTTAAAATTGTTCAGTGTCTCTACATAACCTCTTTTACATTAAAATCATAGGAAAATTGGTCGAAGTATAGGTTGCCGTGTTGGGTCTCTACCTCGCCTCTTTGGAAGTCAACTGTTTCGCTTCGTGGAAATTGTTTCGGTGGCGAAAACTCTGCTGAAATACCCCGATTTACCACAAGCCTGTATGGGTCTATGTTGGTGAAGTAGAAAAACCTCAGCTCCTCCGACTTCGCCCACCGCTGTATGCCAAACGAGGCATCTACAGGTAGCCACATGCCTCTCTCCTCGCAGAAAATCTCGCACCAATCGTGCAAATTTTCTTTCTTCGGATATAGCATAAAGCCGCTCAACCAACGGGTAGGAATGCCGTTTAGACGACAAAGAGAGATGAATAGCAGAGTCTTTTGTCCGCAGTCGCCGTGCCTGTTTTGTAGAACGTAGTGTGGAATGCAATCTATAGTAGAGTATTCGCGAGCTGCAGCCCAAGCGATATTCTCAGAAATCCACACGAATATCCGCCGAGCAATCTCCATTTTGTTCCTCTCGTTACCTACAATTTCTGCCGAAAGCCTGCGTATCTCCGGCGAAAATGTTATGTGTGGCAGTTGCTCCGTTAGGTGTTCGCTTTGGCAAAACTCTACCGTTGGCTTGGCTTTGTCAGCAACAAAACCTTTAGAGTGGAAAGTGTACTCTGCCTCCGCCTCGCTTAGCGCTCGGCTTTTCATAGCACTCGCGTTTACGAAGTTCACTTAATACTCCGCTTCTCGCACATTGTCTTTTGAATCTGCGGATAGCACTGTCAAGCGATTCATTCTCTTTCAGTTTTACTTGAAAATGAAAGTGAAATGTTTTTGGCTCTGGGTTTTGTATGAAATTAGGCAGATATTCAGCCAAAAAGCGATGACGAGGCTCGTTGTCGTCGCCGTAGTTGGCTTCGTAGTAGGCTTTTAGCTTAGGGTTTATGCGGAATAGATTTCTGGCTGCACGGCGAAAGTATCGCCTTTCGCCCTCAAGCACCATGCTCTCAAGCTCACCGCTTGCTATGTGGCGAGGCATCTCCGCAAAGTCGAAGTCTGGCTTTATCTCTCGTATCTCTGCCTGCACCTCAGCCTCGCTCTTTGGGAAGTCGAGCCGTAGCCTACGAAGTAACTCTTTTTGGTCTAACATCTTTTTTCTGGTAAAATCAATTTTCTGCAAAGTTATCAATTTTACTCGAAAAGCTGAAGTAAAATAATTGTCTGCCACATCTATATGTATATTGCCGTCGGTTTCAACCGACGGTTACGGAGCAATCCCTTTGAGGGATTTATCCCAAACTCAAATACACAATTTGCAATAAAAAAGAACAATTACTCAATTGCTACATTTCTAAATTTCTAAATTGTAAAAAGACAGAGGACGATTTTTTACTTCGCCCTCTGTCTTTTATATGTTAGCTTTCTCTAAAACTTTCCTGTAATCCACCTTATTAGGTCGTTGCCGTTGGCATAGACGAGTAGCAGCAAGAGCAGAATCATACCGATGTTTAGCAGGAATTCCATCACCTTGTCGCTTGGCTTTTTGCCTGTCAGCAGTTCGTAGAGGATAAACATTATGTAGCCTCCGTCTAATACTGGTATCGGTAGTATGTTCATAAATGCCAATATCACAGAAAGTAGAGCTGTCATACTCCAAAATATAGTCCAATCCCATGTTTTTGGGAATAGGTTGCCGATAGCTCCAAAGCCACCAAGTGATTTGGCTCCTGCCTTTGTGAACACAAGGCGGAACTGCTTTACATACGACACAAGCGTATCCCAACCCATTCTGATACCCGCAGGGAACGAGGCAAAGAAGCCATAATGTATCTTGTTCGTTTTGAAAATATCGTATGGGTTGCGAAGCTGTACTCCGATTTTGCCATCTTTGTCAGGCGTAATGCTGTCTGTCAATAGGTTGCCACCTCTGTAGAACTTTAGAGCAATAGGTTTGCCTGCTTTTGCAGTTATCTCTTGCATAATATATTCCATGTCGCTGGACTCCGTTGAGTTTATGCCAACCACGCTATCGCCTCTCTGCATCTGAGCCAAAGCCGCTACCGAGTTAGGCATTACGCTATCCACCACAAATGGAACTCTTGGTGTCATAAAGCCTTTTTCGCCTGACTCAAGCATCTTTTCGCCGAAGTCGGCAGGCATTTTCATCGTGATTTGTTCTCCATTGCGTTCTAAGACTACACTCTGTTTGCCTTCGATGATTAACATCTCTACCACATCTTTGGCTGCCTCAGGCTTAATTCCGTCTATCGTAAGGATTTTGTCGCCGTTTTGGAATCCGTGGTCAATGGCTGTCTGGCAATAGTTGTAGCCGAGAGTGGCGTTCTCTACAGGCAGATACTCCTCGCCGTTTTTGAAAAGCAGCATTGCAAAGATAATTATTGCAAAAATAAAGTTGAAAAGCACTCCTCCTGCTATCATCAGCAACCTCTGCCAAGCTTTTTTAGAGCGGAATTCCCAAGGCTTTGGCTCGGCAGATAGTTGGTCAACCGAAGTGGTTTCGTCCACCATTCCCACGATGCTACAATAGCCGCCAAACGGTATCCAACCGATTCCCCATTCGGTAGTCTCTGGATAGCGTCTCCAATCGTCTTCGGGTAGATTGGCTGGGTCTCCCTCCACCATCACGGGTTTGCCTTTTTTATTTACCTTAGGCGTGCCGTCTGGATTCAGAGCCTGAACCCAGTTATCAGGTGGGTTTTTGGCGAAGAATTTGAAACGCCATTTACCTTCGATTTTTTTAGCTCTAAATATCGAAAATTTGTAGTTGAAAAACATGTAAAACTTGTCAACCCTCACGCCAAACAAGCGTGCAAAAAGGTAGTGTCCAAACTCATGAACTACCACTAAAACCGATAGCGAGATGATGAGTTGTAAGGTCTTTATCAAAAATACCATATTGAAATTCTAATTAAATATTTTATGAATTATTCTTTAAAATGAGGTGCAAAGGTACAAAAAATTTGTGTAACGAGTAGCTTTTAGTATTTAATGTGGTTTGTAGCGTAGATTTATCCGATTATATTATAAATCCTATCAATATCATTAGACTAAAAATCAGCAAGTTTAGAGCTGTGTTTCCGAGCAGAGCAATGTGTTGGTCGGGTGTCTGAGCTTGCTTCATCTTTCGCCACGCTCTTATGTGTAGCAGTGGAAGCCACACCAATAGAGGCAGGATGGCCACTACTTTTGGTTCTGTTATAACAAAATATAGAGTGAGTAGTGAACCTAAAACTCCATTTATGAGGTAGAAGCGTTCGCCAAATCTTTTACCAAAGAGGACTATCGTGGTGTTTTTACCATTTTTGCGGTCTTCGTCGTAGTCGCGATAGTTGTTTGATACCAAAATATTTGTTGATACAAAACCTACCGCAAGCCCTAATATCAAAGCATCGAGAGTGAATTCAAGCGACTGCACGTAGTAGGTAAAAACCACTGGGATAATGCCATAGAACACCACCACACAGACATCGCCAAGCCCGTGGTACGACATCGGATAAGGACCACCTGAATAGGCGTATGCAAACATCGCTATCAACGCACCAATCGCAATCAGCCAAAGATTTACCGTAAAAGCCAAGTATAGCCCCAACATACACGCCACGCCAATAGCCACAGCGGAGGCTACAATCATTGCTCTTGGCGAAATCAGCCCCTCTGCCACACTACGTTTCGGACCTATGCGGTATGGTGTGTCGGCTCCTTTTCGGAAGTCGAGGTAGTCGTTGATAAAGTTCGAGGATATTTGGAATATCAGAGCTATGAGCAGGCATATAGTGGCAGGTATGGGTGTAAAAACGCCTTTGTACACGGCAAGCCCGATTGCACCCAATACAGGAGAGATGCCCGCTGTAAGCGTTTTAGGACGGCTCGCTTGAAGCCACACTTTTAATCTTGCTATACTCATCTGTCGCTTTTGTTTTTAAGCTGTCCGCAGGCTGCCTCTATGTCTTTGCCACGTGAACGGCGGATTGTAGATGTGATGCCGTGATTTGAAAGATAGTCGCGAAAACGCTCCATTGAGGCTTTGTCTGGACTGCGGAAGTCGAGTCCCGGAACTTCGTGGAAACTGATTAGGTTTACTCGGCTGTTTAATCCTCTAAGCAGCTCTACAATTCCGCGTGCATGACGCATAGAGTCGTTTAATCCCTCGAATAGGATATATTCAAATGATAGTCTGCGTTGTCCCGAAAAGTCGTAGCCTCTAAGTAGCTCTATTAATTCCGTGATACTGTTTGACCTCTCTATCGGCATAATCTCTGCACGCTCCTCTGGAAAAGGGTTGTGAAGCGAGATGGCAAGGTGGCAGTTAGTTCTGTCGAGAAACTCGCGTGTGCCTTTTATTAAGCCCGAAGTGGAGACAGTAATGCGTTTTGGAGACCAACCAAATCCCCACTCTGAGGTCATGATGTTTGTCGCTTGAATTACGTTCTCTAAATTGTCAAAAGGCTCGCCCATTCCCATAAATACGATGTTTGTCAGCTCTGCTGACTCGTCAATGGATAGGATTTGGTTCATAATCTCGGCTGTGCTAAGGTTACCCGAAAAGCCACATTTGCCTGTCATACAAAATGCACAATTCATCTTGCAGCCCACCTGAGACGATACGCACAGCGTCTGCCTCTCGCCATCGGGGATTACTACGCTCTCGACGTTGCCTTGTGGCGTTTCGAAAAGGTACTTTTTGGTGCCGTCAGCCGACTCTACCTTTTGGCTGTAGCTCTGCCTTCCAACGCATAGCTGCTCGGATATTGCCTCGATGTTTTTTTTAGATATATTTGTAATTTGGTCTAAATCAGCTATCCGTTTGCTGAAAGCCCACTCTGCGAGCTGCTTGCCGACAAACTTTTTTAGCCCCATAGCCTCAACTTTCGCTTGCAGTTCCTCTAAACTTAACCCTATTATCGCCTCTTTTTTCATAAAATCTTTAGAAATAAGTCGCCAAAGTTATAAAAAATATGGCAAAACAACACATTTTTTCAGAAAAAAGCAATAAAAAATTTGGTGGGGTAGATAAAAAGTATTATCTTTGCAGGCTTTTTTATTTAGAGCGACCTGACTACTTCGGAGGTGGTGATTTCTGAGGTTTAAGGGGATAGAGAGGCAAGTATAGCTTCCAAATTTATACTCGTTTCTCGCCTCGCAGGTCAAGTTTTTGTGGGAAAAACCCTTCATAAAGGTTACGCTTAGGAGGTTTCGCCCCGATTATTTATACTTAATAACAAAAAGAGAAGTTATGGCAAAAGAAATTGCTGGATTTATTAAATTACAGATTAAGGGAGGAGCCGCTAATCCTTCACCTCCAGTAGGACCTGCTTTAGGTTCTAAGGGGTTGAATATTATGGACTTCTGCAAGCAATTCAATGCTCGTACTCAAGAGAAACCTGGTAAGGTTTTACCTGTTGTTATTACGTACTATTCAGACAAGAGTTTTACGTTTATCGTTAAGAATCCACCTGTAGCAGTTCAGCTTCTTGAGGTTGCTAAAACTAAGGGTGGTTCTTCTGAGCCAAACCGTAAAAAAGTAGGCGAGATTACTTGGGAACAAGTAAAGGCTATCGCTACAGATAAGATGTCTGACCTCAATTGTTTTACAGTAGAGTCTGCTATGAGAATGGTAGCAGGAACTGCGAGAAGTATGGGTATCACTGTAAAAGGTGAATTTCCTCAAAATGTTTAACTAAACTTCAATTAAAGAAAAAATGGGAAAACTTACAAAAAATCAAAAGTTAGCTTTCGCAAAGATTGAAGAGGGGAAGGCATACTCACTCAAAGAGGCTGCAAAATTGGTAAAAGAGATTACTTTCACCAAATTTGATTCTTCTGTTGATATTGATGTACGTCTTGGTGTTGACCCACGTAAGGCAGACCAAATGGTTCGCGGTGTGGTTTCACTACCTCATGGAACAGGAAAGCAAGTTAGGGTACTTGTATTGTGTACGCCTGACAAAGAGGCTGAGGCTAAAGAGGCTGGAGCAGACTATGTTGGGTTAGATGATTATATCGAAAAAATCAAAGGTGGCTGGACAGATATTGATGTTATCATCACTATGCCAGCTATAATGGGTAAGATTGGTGCTTTGGGTCGCGTACTTGGTCCTCGTGGACTTATGCCAAACCCAAAATCAGGCACTGTTACTATGGAAGTTGGTAAAGCCGTTACTGAAGTAAAACAGGGTAAAATCGACTTCAAGGTTGATAAATACGGTATAGTTCATACCTCTATTGGTAAAGTTTCGTTCAGTGATGATAAAATCGTAGACAATGCTCGCGAGTTTATGTCAACTATCATGAAACTTAAGCCAAATACGGCAAAAGGCACTTATGTAAAGAGCGTTTATCTATCTTCAACAATGAGTCCAGGTATCAAGATTGATACTCGCACTATTGAAGAATAATTTTTTAATTAAGGAGGATTAAATTGTATGAAAAAAGAAGATAAAGCGTTATTAGTTGCAAAAATAGAAGAGACTATCAAGTCTTATTCAGCGTACTATCTTACAGATGCTCAAGGTCTTAATGCAGAGCAAGTGAGCGACCTTCGTCGTAAATGCTCTCAGCAAGAGATTAAGATGTTTGTAGTGAAAAATACGTTGCTTCGTAGAGCTTTGGAAAATCTCGGCGTAGATGTTGCTCAGTTTGGAGAAGATGCATTTAAGCTTAACACAGCTCTATTCCTATCAAATACAGGTAACGCACCTGCTAAGTTGATTAAGGAGTTTGTGGGTAATGGCAAAGTTGTGTCAAAACCAGTACTGAAAGCTGCTTACGTAGAGGAGAGTATCTATGTAGGTGCAGATCAACTTGATAAACTTGTTGCTATCAAGAGCAAAAACGAACTTATCGGCGATGTTATCGGATTGTTGCAATCGCCTGCTAAGAACGTTCTCTCTGCCCTTCAGAGTGGGGGTAATAAACTTTCTGGTATTGTTAAAACATTGTCAGAGAGATAATTTATTAATTTATTTAATTTTTGTCGGAATAATTAAAACAAAGAGAGCCGACACTCTAATTTAATTTTAAACATAAAAAACATTTTAAAATAGTTATGGCAGATTTAAAAGCTTTTGCAGAACAATTGGTTAATCTTACAGTAAAAGAGGTAAACGAATTAGCCGAAATATTGAAAAACGAGTATGGCATTGAGCCAGCAGCAGCAGCAGTTGCAGTTGCAGCAGGACCAGCAGCAGCAGGCGCAGACGCAGCTGAAGAGAAAACATCTTTTGATGTAGTATTGACTTCGGCTGGCGCTAGCAAACTTGCAGTTGTTAAATTGGTAAAAGAGCTTACTGGTCTTGGTCTGAAAGAGGCTAAAGACATCGTAGATGCTGCTCCTTCAAAAGTAAAAGAGGGCGTATCTAAAGAGGAGGCTGAGCAACTCCAAAAACAACTCACAGAGGCAGGCGCTGAGGTTGAACTCAAATAAGCACACCTGTCAAGTGCAGGCTACGGTTTAGGGCTAATTAATGCCCTAAACCTTTTCATGTTTAGAATAATATGTTCAATAATTGAGATATAAAAATGTTGCAACAATCAGATAATCAAAGAATTAGCTTTGCTACTACAAAAAAACAGTACTCATATCCAGATTTTCTGGAAGTACAACTAAAATCGTTTCGAGACTTCTTCCAACTCGATACACCAACAGAAAAGAGAAAAAATGAGGGAATGTATAAGGTTTTCAGCGAAAACTTCCCCATTTCAGATACAAGGAACAACTTTACCTTGTACTTTCTCGACTATTTTGTTGACCCACCAAGATACACCGTAGAGGAGTGTATTAAGCGTGGATTGACATATAGTGTTCCACTCAAAGCCAAACTGAAGCTTGAGTGTAACGACCCAGATCATGAGGATTTTGAAACAGTAATCCAAGACGTGTATTTGGGAACAATACCGTATATGACAGAAAGAGGTACTTTCATCATAAACGGAGCTGAGCGGGTAATTGTATCGCAGCTTCACCGTTCGCCAGGAGTGTTCTTTGGCTCTTCGGTGCATACAAACGGC
>CAYFSY010000025.1:16273-16660 GCA_964345905.1 uncultured Paludibacteraceae bacterium
GTGATGTATGCATACATCGACCGTAAGAAGAAATTGCCTGTAACGACTCTGTTACGCGCAATCGGCTTTGAAACAGATAAAGATATTCTGGAGAGTTTTGGCTTGGCAGAAGAGGTAAAAGCCAACAAGACAAACCTGAAAAAACATATTGGTCAGACACTCGCTGCAAGAGTAGTAAAACCTTGGGTTGAAGACTTTGTGGATGATGCCACAGGCGAGGTTGTTACCGTAGAACGTACAGAAGTGCTAATTGAACGTGAGACCGTTCTTGAGAGCAAGCATATCCAAATGATAATAGACTCTGGTTGTGAGTCTGTATTGCTTCATAAAGAGAGCTCTTCTAAAACAGACTACTCAATAATTTTCAATTCATTGCAGAAAGACCCT
>CAYFSY010000026.1:0-15768 GCA_964345905.1 uncultured Paludibacteraceae bacterium
TCAACGAGGTCAAAGGCGTAAACCGCGTCCTCTACGACGTTACCTCAAAACCCCCCGCAACAATTGAGTGGGAGTGAGGGAGGTTTGAAGCCCAAAAATCAGGACGAAGCTATAACTTCGTCTTTTCCATTTCTCCTTACACCTCCTTCCCCTCACTGATAAACCGCTTAATATCAAATCTTAGCGGGGAGATGAAGTCGTGTTGCCGTTCTTTGCAGTTGGCTCGCTGGCAGTGTTGGCAGTACTTTTTGAAACACTCGTCTGTATGTACATTCAGAGCAATATCTTTTGAGCAGTTTTCCTTCAGAAGCTGTTTAAGCCTTTCTCCCTCTCGGTGTGCTTCAGATAGGTAGAGGTTGTATGGCAAAACGAGGTCGCAATCGATATGCAGGCTATCGCCGTATTTAGTCAGTCTAAAATTATGAACATCAATCCATTCCTCTGGTTTATTCGCCTCGATTATATCGCCAAAATGCTTTATCAGCTCAAAGTCTGCCTCGTCCATAAGGTTGGCGGTGGTCTCTTTTAGAATCTTTACGCCTGTAATTATTATTATCGAGCCAAATATCAGTGCGATGAGGCTATCGAGCCAAGCAATTTTAGTGATGTAGAGAAGCACCAAACCCAGCACCAATCCTATAGACGAATAGGTGTCTGACATCAGGTGCTTGCCGCCAGAGACCAGAGCAATGGAGTTGTGTTTCCTGCCAACACGTATGCTATACCAGCCGAGCAGATAGTTGACGAGTCCCGCCAGAGCCACAATGATGATACCCACGTCGAGCTTAGACACCTCTGAGTGCACAAAAAGACGCTTTACCGCCTCGATGATTATCACCACTCCTGCAATGATGATAAGAAGACCCTCTACCGAAGCCGAAAGCAGTTCAGACTTACCATGTCCGAAAGGGTGCTTCTCGTCGCGTGGCTTGATGGAGACATAGACCGCATAGAGCGTGATGATGCCTGTGGTTACGTTTACCGTGCTTTCGAGAGCGTCTGTCAGAATTCCCACAGAGTTTGTCAGAAAATAAGCCGCCAGCTTTCCTGCAAAAATCAGAAAAGAGGCTATCGCAATGTTTCTCTGAACACGAAACCTAACGTCTTGATTGCTTTTACTATTACTTTTCATTATCGTTATTTCTAAAAGGGGAAAGCAAAAGTACTCATAAAATTTCATTCCAGCAATTTTTTTTTTGATAACAAAGACACAAACATTTCAAACTCCTACGATAACATTTTTTGGCTATTTCAAAAAAAAAGATTACCTTTGCAGTCCGAAATTTTTGTGTAACCGCTGATAGAAAAAAGTAGTCTATTTATGTTGCACCAAGTTTAATCAAAAAAAGCATTATTTAAAAGAAATGGATTTAATTAAAATTGCAGAACAAGCCTTTGCTTCAGGCAATGAGCATCCAAAGTTCAAGAGCGGCGACACTATCACTGTGGCATACCGCATTAAAGAGGGAAACAAAGAGCGTATCCAGCTCTATCGTGGCGTGGTAATCAAGATTGTCGGTCATGGCAACAAAAAGCGTTTCACCGTTCGTAAAATGTCTGACAACGTAGGCGTAGAGAGAATTTTTCCAATGGATTCGCCTTTTATCAGCAGCATCGAGGTTAATAAAGTGGGTAAGGTACGCCGTGCTAAGCTCTACTACCTTCGTTCGAGAACAGGTAAGAGTGCTCGTATCAAAGAGAAAAGAGTCTAAAAAGATACAAACTAAAATTTATAAAACCGTTCAAGTCAGTTTGAGCGGTTTTTTTTTGCTATTTTAGAAAAAATGCTTACCTTTGCAGTCGGATTTTTCCAAAAGAGATAGTCCTCATACTTATTAGGGGTGCTTCGGCTGAGATTATACCCTTTGAACCTGAGCAGGTAATGCTGCTAAGGGAAGAAGAACCTACCGATTTATTTTTTTTCAGAAAAAAAAGACACACCTTTTTTGTATGTGGTTTTGTTTAACAAGGCTGCTGTTTCGCGGTTGAAATGGTTGCCAAAAATTACACAAAATTTATGTATAAAAAATTGTTTTCACTGAGCGTTTTGGCGTTGTCGCTTACTACAATGTCAGCCAAAAACGAGGTTACAGATACCATAAACACAGAAGTTTTAGAGGCTGTATCTGTCATCTCTACTCGAAGTCAAGCCTCGAATAGCCTCTCTGCCTCCAACATCAAAGCAGAAAAGCTCTCGGAGCAAAACATTGGGCAGAACCTGCCATTCCTACTATCCACTATGCCATCGACCGTTGCCACTTCCGACGACGGCTTGGGCATAGGCTACACCTACTTCCGCATCCGCGGCACAGACCACACCCGCGTGAATATGACCGTCAACGGCGTGCCTATGAACGACTCCGAGAGTCAGACCGTCTTTTGGGTAAACATGACCGACTTTGCCTCGAGCCTGAGCGATATACAGGTGCAGCGCGGTGTAGGCACGTCCACCAACGGCTCTGCTGCCTTTGGCGCCAGCGTGAATATGCAGACAGACAAGGTCTCGAAAAGTCCATACGCCACACTCGGCTTCAACGGCGGAATGTACAATACTTTTCGCGAAATTGCCAAAGTGGGTACAGGGCTTATGCCTTCGGGCTTTTCGTTTGATGCAAAATTCTCGAAAGTAAACTCCGACGGCTACCTTGAGCGTGCCTTCAGTGACCTCTATTCATACAGCGCCTCTGCCAGCTATTTTTCAGAAAAGAGCATGGTAAAACTGCTTTGGTTTGGCGGAAAAGAGAAGACCTACATGGCTTGGGACGGCGTATCTAAAGAGCAGATGCAGCAAAATCGCCGATTCAACCCCGCAGGGGCAGACTACGACGAGAGTGGAAACATCGTCAGCTACTACGACAACCAGACAGACAACTACCAGCAGAACCACCTGCAGCTGCACTTCTCGCACACCTTCCTCCACGACCTCTCAATGAACCTCGCTCTGCACTACACCCAGGGTGGCGGCTACTACGAGCAACTGAAAGATAACGCTAAGCTCAGCAAATATAATCTGCCTGAGGTTGCGGGAATAAAAAAATGCGACATTGTCCGACAAAAACACCTCGACAACCACTTCTATGGCGGCACTTGGAGCCTCAACTTCACTCCAAAACGCTATCAAATATATTTCGGCGGAGCGGTAAATAATTATATCGGAGACCACTTCGGAAAAGTACTATTTGCACGCAACTATCCGCTTGAGGTAAAGGATTTCGAGTATTATCGCGGGCAGGGCAGGAAACTCGATGCAAACACCTACCTAAAGGCACAGTACTCGCCAGTGAAGCCACTAAGCCTGCAGGTTGACCTGCAATATCGCTTTGTGGACTACACCATCGACGGCATCAACGACGAGGATTTGAAGCCAATTTTTATTAACAGAAAGTATCACTTCTTTAACCCCAAGGCGGGTATATATTTTGCAGAGAAGTCGCATAGTGCGTACTTTACATTCGCTGTGGCAAACCGCGAACCAGCACGTAGCAACTTTACCGAGTCGGGCGAAAAAGAGGCTCCAACACCAGAGCGTCTATTCGACTTTGAGCTTGGCTACAACTATGCCACAAGTCGCTTTTCTGTAGGGGCAAACATATATTTTATGCAATACAAAAACCAGCTTGTACTGACGGGTAAGTACTCTGACGTAGGGGCTTATCTTACCAAGAACGTAAAGGATAGCTACCGCCGAGGCATAGAGATTATGGGCGGGGTGCAAATCCTTCATTGGATGCGGTTTGATGCAAATCTTACCCTAAGCCAAAACAAAATCCTCAACTTCACCGATTGGTTCGATGTTTACGATACTAATGGCGAGTGGGTGGACAACGTAGAAGTTGAGATAGGCAAGACCGATATATCTTTTTCGCCGTCAATCGTGGCAAATGCTATACTTGGCTTCGACTACAAAGGCTTCGAGGCAGATTTGCAGAGCAGTTTTGTAGGCAAGCAGTTCCTCGACAACACCATGAACGCAGATGCCTCCCTGCCAGCCTACAACCAGACCAATCTACGCCTTGCCTACTCAATGCCAATCCGTCAAGTGGTAAAAAATATTACGTTTTCGGTGCAGGCAAATAATATATTCAACTCGCTCTTTGCCTCAAACGGCGGCAGCTACAGCGCCTTCTACGGCACTACAGAGCTGAGCAAACAAAACCTCACACCAACCCCATGGTTCTACGCTCAAGCGGGCATCAATATCCATGCGGGGATAAAGGTGGATTTTTGATTGAGAGTAAGGATTACAGAAATGCAGGGGCGAATAATCATTCGTCCCTTTTTTTGAATTTTCCTTTTGCTATCTCATTTAGAACGAAAGTTTATCCTAACGTAAGACGCCTCTTTTTTTAAGCGTGAACCGTGACATTCGGGACAGAGAGTGGTGCCACGATAGCGAGAGAGCATTACGCGGTATTGAATTTTATACTGCTGCGACTTTACAAAGTCGAAGTATTGACTGATGCCGCCAAAATACTCGTTACCCTCCCAAAGCAGACGCCTCTGCTCTGCCGAAAGCTCTTTGTATGGCTTATGAATTGGGAAGTCAAACTTTGCGGCATGATGTACGAGAGCATCTTTCCACTCCTTGGTACTTGGGGTTTTCCAACAAGCGATAGCGTCCTCATAAACGCTGAGGTTTTTGTTTGGCACTACAAGCTCTTCGGATATGTCAATCACATTGCCGAAGCCTTCGCAGCGAGGACAAGCTCCAAGCGGGTTGTTGAAGCTAAACATCTCTGGCGTAGGCTCCTCAAACTCAATGCCGTCAGCCTCAAAGGCTTTTGAAAAGAGACGAGAAGCGGATTCGTCGCCTGTTTTATAATAGACTTCACACTGGTCGTGTCCCTCGAAAAACGCCACCTGCACGGAGTCTGCCAAGCGGTTTTGTAGCTCTTGGCTGGAGTTTTGCCTAACCCTATCCACAAGCAGCTTTACACTACCCTTTTTTAGTTTCTCTTTCCCTTCCAAGACATCGTCAATTCTGACAGCCTTTCCATCAGAAAACACACGACTAAACCCCTGTTGCTTAAAGAGTTGCAACTGCTCATCTACGCTTCTACCCTCTACCTTACGAATAGGGCTAAGTAGATACACCTCGCTATCCTGCGGTAGTGTTAGGATAAAGTCTATGACGTTTTGGATAGTGTGTTTTTTAACTTCGGTATGCGAAATAGGCGAAATGGTCTTGCCAACACGCGCAAAGAGCAGTTTCAGAAACTCGTAAATCTCTGTGGATGTTCCCACCGTAGAGCGTGGATTGTTGCTGATAACCTTCTGTTCGATAGCGATAGCAGGCGGTAGAGCCTTGATGTAATCCACCTCAGGCTTATTCATCCTGCCAAGGAACTGCCTGATATACGCCGAAAGGCTCTCTACATAACGCCTCTGACCCTCTGCGTAGAGCGTATCAAAAGCCAACGAGGACTTACCGCTACCCGAAAGTCCGCTTACCACCACAAACTCGTTGTGCGGAATCTTTAGGTCTATCCCTTTTAGATTGTGCACGCGAGCGTTTTTTATCTCTATATGTTGCTTATTTTTTGCCACAATGCGTTTTACTCCAAATTTTCCACAAAATTACAAAAAAACCTCCATAATTGAAATTAAAGTAGTAATTTTGTCTTTCTAATCGAAAAAGAAATAAAAAGGAAAAAGATGAGAGTAGCTATATTAGGTGCAGGAAGTTGGGCAACAGCAATAGCCAAAATGTTGCTAAAGAACTTAGATGAAATTTGGTGGTATATCAGAACCGACGAAAAGATAGAGAAGTTCAAATCGTTGGGGCATAACCCTAACTACCTGACAGGCGTGCATTTTGATATAAATAAAATTCATTTTTCCTCAAAAATAAATACGGTGGTAAAAAACACCGATATAATTTTTGTGGCAATTCCTTCGCCTTATCTCAAGTCGCAACTATCGAAGCTGAAACTTCGCGTGGACGGAAAAATCATTGTTTCGGCGGTAAAGGGTGTGGTGCCAGACGAAAACATGATACTCTCTGAGTACTTCCACGAATACTACGGCGTGCCACTCGAGCAACTTGCCGTAATCGCCGGACCATGTCATGCAGAGGAGGTGGCGCTTGAGAGGATGTCGTATCTGACAATCGGTTGTAAAAACCGCCAGACCGCCAAAGATATTGCAGTGATGCTCGACAACTCATTCACTCAGACCTACATCAGCGACGACGTCAACGGCATCGAGCTTTCCTCTGTGATGAAAAACATCTACGCAATCGCTGTCGGCATCTGCCACGGCTTAAAGTATGGCGACAACTTTCAGGCTGTCCTCGTCTCGAACGCAATTCAGGAGACAAACCGCTTCTGCAACGCCGTTGTACCACAGCATCGCGACCTGCTTGATAGTGTATATCTCGGAGACCTGCTTGTAACTGCCTACTCACGCTTTAGCCGCAACCGCACATTTGGCACCATGATAGGCAAAGGCTATTCGGTAAAAACGGCTCAAATGGAGATGGAGATGATTGCCGAGGGTTACTATGCAGCAAAGTGTATTCACGAGATAAACGCTGATTTTCAGGTACATATCCCGATTGCAGAGGCTGTATATTCTATACTCTACGGTCGCAAGCAGCCTGCCACGACGATGAAAAACCTAAGTAAACTTTTGTCGTAAAATTTACAACTCCACAATCGTAATCCCTGCTCCGCCAAGCTGAATGTGCTCGTCGCGGAATGACTTCACGCCTCGGCATGTCTGGAGGTATTCGCGGATGGCTTGTCGCAAGGCTCCCTCGCCGGTGCCGTGCAGTATCCGCACTTGGCTCACTTTAGCCATCAGAGCGTCGTCGATGTAGTACATCACGGTCTCCAAAGCCTCACTGACACGCATTCCCCTCAGGTCTATCTCTTGCGAGAAGCTTAGTTGCCTATTATGCAGTGTGTTGACGGTCTGTTTCGAGAGGTTTACCTTCGACGCCTTTTTTGCCTGATTGTTCGAGACATACTGAAGCTCCTTCACTGCCACGTTTGTTCGCATCTGTCCGAACAGCACAACGGCTTTTCCGCCTTTTATCTCCATGATTTGTCCCACAAGACTTTGATCTTTTATAGAGACTAAATCATTGACTTTTAGTGCGGTATCGTATTTTTTCGTAGGTGGCTTTTGCTCCGATTTCGTAGAGATGCTTTTTGCAAAACGGCTAACCTCCTGACGAGCCTCAGAGGTCGCCTCTTTGTCTGCTTGGCTCTCTTTTATCTTGCGAATGGTGTTTTCAATCGTGGCATTTGCCTGAATTATAATAGATTGAGCCTCCTGCTTAGCTCGCTGTATGGTCTCTTTTTTTACCTTCTCTATCTCTGCAAGTTTCTGCTCGTAGTCGGCTATTACGCTATCTTGTCGCTTGGATTGCAGGCGGATTTTCTCGCGTTTATTCTCCCAATAAGCCTTGTCTCTGATGGCTGACTGAGTAAGCTTTTCGTAGTTGATAGCCTGTGAGCCAACCAGCTCTTTAGCTTCGGCAATGACGCTTGCAGGCAGACCGATATTCTGAGCAATCTCCAGAGCAAACGAGCTACCCGCCTGACCTATCTTTAGCTGAAAGAGCGGCTGCAGACGACTGCGGTCGTAGAGCATCGCTCCGTTCACGATTCCCTCATTCTCCTCAGCGAAGTATTTTAGGTTGGTGTAGTGGGTGGTTATCACGCCGTAGAGTCCCTTTTGGCAAAACTCCTTGAGCGTTGCCTGAGCGATGGCTCCGCCTATTTCGGGTTCTGTGCCAGAACCAAATTCGTCGATGATTATCAGCGTTTTGTCGGTAGAGTTTTTCAGAAAAAACTTCATATCCTGCAGGTGCGACGAGTATGTCGAAAGGTCGTTTTCGATGTTTTGTCCGTCGCCAATGTCGAGAAAAATCTCCGAAAATATCCCCGCCTCCGAACTCTCCGAAATTGGTATTGGCAATCCGCATTGTAGCATATATTGTAGCAGGCAGACGGTCTTTATCGCCACCGACTTTCCGCCTGCGTTGGCTCCAGAGATTAGGATAATCCTATCCTGCTCGTTGAGAGAGATGTCGAGCGGCACAATCTCCTCGCCTTGACGTTTTAGTCGCTCTTGCAGGATTGGGTGGCGAGCCTTTTGCCAATCTACAAGGCACTCGTCGTTGAGATTTGGACAAATTGCGCCGATTCTCAGAGAATACTTTGCGATGGCGTTGATAGAATCTACCTGCAGGTAGAGTTTCGATGAGTGTATGATTGAGGCGAAAAACGGACGTAGGAACGTGGTAAAAGCTGTCAGGATTTTGGTAATCTCTTTGCGTTCCTCGCTTTCAAGCTCCCTCAGCTTGTTGTTCATCAGCACCACCTCCGATGGCTCGATGTAGAACGTCTTGCCTGTGGCGGATTCGTCGTGGATAATGCCGTTTATTTTGCGTTTGTTCATCGCAATGACGGGGATTACCAAACGTCCCTCGCGTATCACAGGCGATACGTCTTTCTCTACCACTTCGTCCTCTTGCGCTTTCTGCAAGATTCGTTGCAATGTGCGACTTACAGAGCCTTGTATCTGCCGCTTTTCGCGACGAATAGCGGCAAGCTCGGGCGTGGCGTTGTCGCGAATTTCGCCGTCTTTATCCAAAATCCTATGAAGCTCCTGCTGAACCTCAGGCAGAGAGTCAATCTCGTCTGCATAGTGCCGTAGCAGCGGGAACTCCGCTCTATCTTTTTTGCTTAAAAAACCAACCAACTCAGCAAGATTTTCAAGCATCTTTCGTAGAGCAATCAGCACCGATATATCCACAAAACTTCCCTCTACCTCAGAGGCTTTGAAGGTTGCTCGGAAGTCATCTATCGGGTAGATTGGCAGGATATTTATGTTGTTTTCCAAAACTCCGAACATCTCCTTTGAGTACTCCAACCGCTTGCGGATAGTGCGGTAGTCTGCCGAAAACTTCAGCCCGTCGATTATCCGAGCCGCTAAGTCGTTTACGCAAAGCTGTTTGATAGACTCTTTGACACTATCAAAACCTATCTTTTGTTCGAAATTGTTGGGGTAAATCATCTTTCTCTAAATCAAAGCTTTTTTCCGGAAAAAATTAAAGTATCTGAAACTTGTCGCCGTCTTGTAGGAATGGTAGTTTCTCGCGAACTTTCTCTTGGAATCTGAGGTCAATCTCAACCGTCTTGGCTGCAATCTCATCCTCGTCGAACACAAGCAAATCCTCTCCACGAGTGCCAAGTACGCAAGAGTGTCCGTTGTGATAAACCTTGTAGCTATCTCTGCCCACCGCATTGGCTGCCACAACAAACGCCTGATTCTCGATAGCACGCGCTCTCAGCAGCGTATCCCACGCAAAAATCCTATCTTTTGGCCAGTTGGCAGTGTAAATCAGCACGTCGTAGGGGTTCTCCTCTGTGTAGCGGTTCCAGACGGGGAAGCGCAGGTCGTAGCAGACCAAAACCCTGAATCTCACGCCACGAAACTCCGCTATCAGAAACTCGTTGCCGCTCTGGAAGTGCACCTTTTCGTCTCCTACAAAGAGGTGACGCTTGTCGGCAGTCTGGAGGCTATCGGGTGTGCAGAAAAATCCGCGATTGACGTGCTTCGAGCCCTCACGGGTCATGATAGAGCTGGCAATAGCCATGTCGCCCTCTTTTGCCCACTTTCTGACTAAAGCAAACGCCTCGCCCTGCATATCCTCTGCCAGCTCAGGCTTATTTACTGCAAATCCTGTAGAAAACATCTCGGGCAGCACCACAAGGTCTGTCTTGCCATAAAGCGGCTCTACCAGCCGCGAAAACGACTCAAGGTTCTCCGCCTTAAAGCCCCATTTTATCTCATTTTGAACAACTGTTACTCTCATTTTCTTTTCAGTTTTTTATTATTTTCTGAACGCAAAGATAGCTTTTTTTTGATAATTGAGAAGTTTAGGAATGAAGTAATGTAAAATTGTTTTTTATTTATTGGCACTACTTCGAATACGAAATTTGTAAAGCTGTTAGCAAATATCTTTATTTTCAGAATACAGTTTTGCTTGTTTTGAAAAAAATTGTACCTTTGCAAACCAATGCACGCCAATATGGTCTGCACTGCACATTTATATTGTATTAAATATAGCGTTTGCTATTTGTTCTGGTAACTCTGAAACGTAGGAAATTTCAAAATTACACCGAAGAACAGAAGTAAATGCCCACTTGGGTGGGCGTTTTGTCTGTGTAATTCGGTTTCCTACGACCGCAGAGTGGACAAAGTCGTCCACTTTTTGTGTTCGTAGGAAACAAGTACATACGCTAAATAAATTTATAGCGTATGTCTAAAACTGTTAAAAACTTTGGTCGAGTTTACACACCCGATTATCTTGTAAATGTTATTTTAGATTTTGGCAACTATAATTCTGTTGAAATCTTACAAAAACACGTCATCGATAATAGTTGTGGTGATGGAGCATTTCTAAAAGAAATTGTCCTAAGATATTGTCAGGAATTTGTAAAACACCACAGCAATGCCGATATTTTAGTTCTAAAAGAACAATTAGAGACCTACATCCACGGCATTGAAATTGACACAAATGAATCTATTTCGTGTGAAAAAAATTTAAATACTGTTGTTGAAAAATTTGGATTAGCAAATGTTAATTGGGATATTGTTAATGCAGATACATTAACAATAAACACCTTCAACAATAGAATGGATTTTGTTTTTGGAAATCCCCCATACGTGCGAGTTCACAATCTAAATAACAGTTATGACATAGTCAAAACATTTAATTTTGCTCAGTACGGAATGACAGATTTATTTGTTGTTTTCTTTGAGGTTGGATTTAGAATGCTTTCTAAAAATGGAGTTATGTGCCTTATTACTCCGAGTTCTTGGCTAAGTAGTAATGCAGGCAAGACTCTTAGAAAATACATAATGCATCATAAAAATCTTTCAGGAATAATTGATTTAGAACATTTCCAACCATTTTCAGCAACGACGTATACTTTAATTTCAAAATTTATAACATCAAGAAAGTTTTCTGAAATTGAATACTATACGTTTGAAGCAACCACTCTAAATAAAAAATTTCAGAAGAAAATAGATTTAGAAAAAATGTCTATCGATGATAAGTTTTACTTGTCATCAAATGACAATTTACAACTTCTTACAGAAATAAAAAGAAATAACGATAAATATGTTGAGGTAAAAAATGGATTTGCTACTCTTGCGGATAGTATTTTTATAGGGGATTTTCAATTTGAAAAAGGAATAATTGATGTTGTAAAGGCATCTACTGGAAAATGGACAAAATGTATTTTCCCTTATGATAAAAATGGCAAGCAAATACCATTGGAAGAATTTAAACAAAACACAGAAGCTTTTGCACATTTACTTTTAAATAAAGAGAAATTAACCAATACCAGAGATATAGATAGCAAAAACAACTGGTATTTATTTGGTAGGACACAGGCAATTAAAGATGTTTTCAGAGACAAATATGCTATAAATACTGTTTTAAAAGATGTTAATAGTATAAAATTAGAAAAAGTAAAATCAGGCAATGGAGTATATAGCGGATTATACATACTAACAGACATAGATTTTGAGACAATAAAGAAAATCATAATTAATGAAAACTTTATTGATTACATCAAGCTTCTTAAAAACTATAAAAGTGGAGGTTATTACACATTTTCATCAAAAGATTTACAACAATATTTAAACTACTCTTTGTCTAAATCTGATGATAAGACCATACGAAGAACACAACAAACGCAATTGTTTTAACAAATCTAATTAGCAAAATAAAATGAATAACGAACAGTTTTTGAATATAATCGCTTGCTCTTTTAGAAAATTCTTAACTACAGGTTCACGTAGTAATGAAAAATTAAAAATACTACATAAAGCTATTGCTGAAGACATCGTCGCTCGTCTCGAAACTAACTATTCAGTAAAATCTCTTGGGATAGACAATGGAAAAGAAGAGACTATTTACGGCAAATATATAGACAAAAAAGTTGATATTACAATTCTAAAGAATGACGTTGTAATTGCTGGAATAGGAGTTAAATTTGTAATGCAAAATTATTCCCAAAACTCCAACAATTACTTTGAAAACATGTTGGGAGAAACGGCTAATATACGTTGTGCAAATACTCCATATTTTCAAATATTCATTATACCTGAGGAGCTGCCGTATTATGATAGTAAAGGAAATTTGAAAAAATGGGAAACTTTTTCAAAACACAATTCTTCAAAATATCTTATTTTGTCGAGAGACAATATCGATACTTTTGTTCACACTCCTAACAAAACCTTGCTTTTTGTCGTGAGACTTCCTGAAGTAACATACAAAATCAAAACTCGGCAGGAATATATCAACTATTATTCAGGAATAAGTAACTTAAAAGTTGAAAAGTCAATAATAGATTACGGTAGTTTTTCTAATGCTGTTATTTATAATGACTATGAAGAGTTTGCAAAAAAAGTAATGCACACTATTTTATCTGTGTAGTTTACATCAAGTTAGTAGAACGTACTTTTTCTCTAAAAATAATGTTTTATGTATTTGAAAATAAACATCAATAACCCCACATCAAACAAATTTCATGCAGAATAATTTTGTTCTACTGAAAGATTTTTGTAACTTTGCAGACTGAAATAAAAAGTATTAATCAACATAAAAAAGTAACAATTATTTTATGCAAAAACCTGGTAATAAATACGGCACTCACCGTGTAATTGAGCCTAAAGGCGTGCTTCCACAGCCTGCAAACAAGTTGGATAACAATATGGACGAAATCTATGACAACGAGATTCTGATTGACGTTCAGACCCTCAACATAGACTCGGCTTCTTTTACCGACATTGTAAACTACGCTAAAGGCGATATCGAGGAGCTCAACAAAGCGATTTTCTACAACGTGGAGCTACAAAGCAAACACCGCAACCGCCGCACTGGTTCGGGTGGTATGCTGCTCGGCACAGTAGAGAAAATCGGCGATGCACTGAAAGGCAAAATTGACCTTAAAGAGGGAGACAAAATCGCTACATTGGTATCTCTATCACTCACTCCACTTCGCATCGACGAGATTCTCGAAATCCGTGAGGATGTTGACCAAGTGGACATCAAGGGTAAAGCAATCCTTTTTGAGAGCGGTATCTACGCTAAAATACCAACAGATATGCCTGAGAAACTTGCACTTTCGGCTCTTGACGTAGCTGGTGCACCTGCACAAACAGCTAAGCTTTGCAAACCAGGCGACACAGTAGTGATACTTGGTGCTGGTGGTAAATCTGGTATGCTCTGCTGCTACGAGGCTAAAAAACGCGTTGGTGTAACAGGTAAAGTTATCGGCGTTACTCACAGCCAAAAATCTACAGACCGCTTGGTTAGCCTCAACCTTTGCGACCACGTATTCGCAGGCAACGCTTCTGACCCTGTATCTACAATGGAGAAAATCAGCGAGCTTACAAACGGCGAGATGGCAGACATCACTATCAATAACGTAAATATCCCAGACACAGAGATGACTTCTGTGCTCTGCACAAAGAACGACGGATTGGTTTACTTCTTCTCTATGGCAACCTCATTTACAAAGGCTGCTTTGGGTGCAGAGGGAGTTGGCTCAGACGTTACAATGATTATTGGTAACGGCTACACTAAAGGACATGCAGAAATCACACTGCAAGTGCTTCGCGAGTCGCCTGCAATCCGCAAAGTGTTCGAGGAGCTTTACGCATAATGTTTGAATAGACATAAAAACCTGACACGGTCTTGGAAACCAGACACAGTGCAGGTTTTTTTGCAGTATAAAATTTCAAAAAATATTATTTCCACATAAAAAAAAGAAAAAAAATGAACGATAACGCAAAAAAAATGTTTCCAGAAGTTTCTGAAGCAGATTGGAACGATTGGCATTGGCAAGTGCGTAACCGCATTGAGACGCTTGAGCAGCTGAAAAAACACATCAAGCTGACCCAAGAGGAGGAGGACGGAGTAAAAGAGAGCCTAAAAACTCTACGTATGGCTATCACACCATACTACCTCAGCCTCATCGACCAAAATAATCCTCATTGTCCTGTGCGTCGCCAAGCTATCCCAACTCACGCAGAGACTCACCACGCAGCGGCTGACCTGCTCGACCCTCTACACGAGGACGGCGACTCGCCTGTACCAGGTCTGACACACCGCTATCCAGATAGAGTTCTGTTGCTCATCACCGATATGTGTTCGATGTATTGCCGTCACTGCACTCGTCGTAGATTTGCAGGACAGAAAGATAGCTCTACACCAAAAGACAATATCGACAAAGCAATAGACTACATAGCTCGTACACCACAAGTAAGAGACGTATTGCTCTCAGGTGGCGATGCTCTTATGGTTTCAGACGAACGCCTTGAGGACATCATCTCTCGCATACGCCAAATCCCTCACGTTGAGGTTATTCGTATCGGTTCTCGTGTGCCAGTGGTTTGTCCACAACGCATCACAGACAACTTGGTAAATATGCTGAAAAAATACCACCCAGTATGGCTCAACACTCACTTCAACCACCCACAAGAGGTTACACCAGAGTCTATCGCTGCTTGCGAAAGAATGGCTAATGCAGGTATTCCTTTGGGTAACCAGAGCGTGCTTCTACGTGGTGTGAACGACTGTGTACCAACGATGAAAAAGCTTGTTCACTTGCTGGTAAAAATGCGTGTTCGCCCTTACTACATCTATCAATGTGACCTTTCAATGGGATTGGAGCACTTCCGCACACCTGTCTCTAAAGGTATCGAGATTATAGAGAACCTACGCGGACACACTTCAGGCTACGCTGTTCCTACCTTTGTAGTGGACGCACCGGGTGGCGGTGGCAAAACACCTGTTATGCCAACTTATGTAATTTCGCAAAGTCCGGGACGTGTTGTGTTGCGTAACTTCGAGGGAGTTATCACAACCTACACAGAACCAACCTCTTACGAGGATTGCCAATGCGAGGAGTGCAAGAAATTCCGCACCGAAGGTGTAGCAAAACTGCTCCATGGCGAAACTCTCGCTTTAGAGCCAGAGGAGCTTGAACGTAAAAAACGCTCAGAGAGCTACAAATAATTTCCGAGCATTAATTTTGAGATAGAAAAAGCTTATCCATCGAAAAAATGGGTAAGTTTTTTGTTTTTTTATGCTTTGGAATAAATTTATTTTGGCAGAATAGTTTTTTTTTCGTAAATTTGCAGGTCAGTTTTTCTAAAACCTTTTCAAAAGGTCTCTAAATCAGACTTTGCGAGGTAGAAAAGGATATAGGCTTCTACTTCTTGGAAAGAGTAATTTTTGATAGAAAATTTAAGAAAAACTTGCTACTTAAAGAAAAATTTGTTGTTAAAAAATTATAAAAATAAATAAGGAAAAAATGGAGAAAAGGAGGTTAATTTTAATTCTATTTATTGCAATGTTTACAATGGTATCCTTCGGACAGAAGGCAACGCTTGACTCTACAATGAAGCGACACCAAGCTAAACCCGCTCAGCCAGCAGATAAGGCTACTATGATTACCCCAAAAACAAAAGTTATTGAAGCTACACAACCAAACAAAGCAGACGAAAGCTATCTTTTTGAGAACTCGATAGATGAGTTCGGAGAGGAGGACGAGGCTGATTTTTATATCCCTTCTCACGACATTTACGATATTTGGACAAACGAATCATTAAATCCATACAAGGTTGACATCAACAGTCTGCCTGATACCACTTGGATTGATTGCAGTGGCTTTGTATTCCCTGTAGCTAAAGAGGGTAAGCCTGTTACTTCAGAGTTTGGTGCTCGTGGCAGAC
>CAYFSY010000027.1:0-10079 GCA_964345905.1 uncultured Paludibacteraceae bacterium
ATAACTGTAAAGCAAATATAAGTTCTTTATCACTTAGCAATAAGTGGCGAAAGTCTGCCTGTAGCTTATTTATGTGCATGCCATTTATAAACATTAAAAAATGTGTTGCCGTAACTTTGGCAAAAACTCCTCTGGAGGAATACACTACATTGTCACGCGTATCGTAAGACATAAGGAATCCTAAACCCAGCATCATATATTTGTCGAAACCTACCACATCATAGCGTTTGCTTAGTTCTAGTGCTGGCAAACCCTTAGGCTCTTCGTACCTAAAATTAAGGTTGAGTCCAAGGAAGGTATTCTCTCCAACACGATACTGCGGCTGAAAGTTGACAAAGAGATGCTTATAAAAAAAAGATATAGGTGCAAGGTTGCCTTGCTCATCTAGCAGTAGGCGCTGATAAACATTACCTATACCATAAAACTTGTCGGCATAATCCTTATACTCTGCTTTCAGATAAAATACCCAGTCTTGATTCTTGCCTGCATATATATTCGACGAAAGGTTAAACTCATCCTGCTTGGCTAATGTTGCAAGAAACCTGAAGCTGATCAAACTGGTTTTTGCCGAACTCCTTTTTTGCCTAAAATAGTACCCCCCTACTACACCAAAAGCCCAAGAAGTCTCGGGCTGATAGGTCACAACAGGTGCCACAACAAAATTGAGATTCAATCCTTTAGAAAAAATTCTCTTGATAAAGTTAGGTTTTTTCTCTTTTTTAGCAATTGTAGTTGTATCTATTTTTGCCGTGATGGTATCAACAGTTTGCAAGGAGTCATTGGGTAACTCTTCAGCACGCACCACAAGACAAAGCAATAAAAAAGCTATTGCTATACGAAACCTCAATAATGTCATTTTAGAAGCTTATACTGTCATTATCTCTTTCTCTTTGGCTGCAAAGAGTTCATCAAGCTTCTTGATAAATTTGTCGTGCTCTTTTTGCACATCAGCCTCAGTAGCCTTTTGCACATCTTCAGACATGCCATCTTTAGTCGCTTTTTTAAGTTTATCTATAGCTTCGCGACGAGCATTACGAACACTAATTTTTGCATCCTCTACAAGCGTGCCAGCCTGCTTCACAAGCTGCTTACGACGCTCTTCCGTAAGTGGAGGAATAGCTAGATGAATGGTCTCTCCATTGTTTGCAGGCGTAATACCCACATCACTCGCCATGATAGCCTTTTCTATAATAGGAATCAAGTTTTTCTCCCATGGCTGAATAGAGATAGTTTTTGCATCAGGCGTAGTGACTGTTGCTACAGCCGTTAGTGGCGACATGGTACCATAATAATCTACACGAACACCATCAAGTATTCTTACATTTGCCTTACCTGCTCTAATACGAGAGAGTGATTCATCGAGAAAACTAACAGCCATAGACATCTCCTCGACTGCAGCATCGATATAAGTTTTTGCTAATTCGTTTGACATAATCTATATCTCCAAAAAAAATGATTTTGTGCAAAGATACGATTTTTTTGAGAATTTATGAATTGTTTTTTTGTTCCTGAACTTATACATTTCTACTTTACCAAAAAAGTACTATCTTTGTAAACATTTTTTAGAAAAAATCAACCTAAATATGATAGAGATTAGCAATCTGAGCAAGATTTACAACGGAGTTACTGTACTGAATATTCCAAGCCTACGCATTGGCGAAGGCGAAAGCTTTGGTCTGGTAGGCAACAACGGTGCGGGTAAAACCACACTTTTCCGCCTTATCTTAGACCTTATCGAAGCCACTACTGGCGAAGTTAGCATCAACGGTCTGCCTGTGGCTCGCCGCGAGGAGTGGAAGCACTCTGTCGGCTCATTCCTCGACGAGGGTTTCTTGATAGACTTCCTCACGCCAGAGGAGTTTTTCCTATTCACAGGCAAGGTTTACGGAAAAAGCAAACAAGAGGTCTTTGAGTTTTTAGGCAAGATGGAGGAGCTTTTCAATGGCGAGATACTCGGCGGCAAAAAGTTTATCCGCGACCTATCGAAAGGCAACCAAAAGAAAGTTGGCATAGCCGCTTCGCTAATCGGCGACCCAAAGATATTGATACTCGACGAGCCTTTCACGGCACTCGACCCGTCATCGCAGATAAGGCTAAAAAGAATGCTCAACGAGCTTCAGGAGCAGCATCACACTACTCTGCTAATCTCGAGCCACGACCTAAACCACATCACTGAGGTATGTCGCCGAACTGTGATTTTGGAGCATGGAGTGGTGGTAAAAGACCTTGCAACTTCGGCAGACACGCTCCATGAGCTTGAGGAGTACTTCAGAGTTTAATTCAGATTTTTAGAGAAAAATGAGATACCAAGAGGCAATTGACTTTCTGTACTCTACTGCACCCATGTTTCAGAGTGTAGGCAAGCAGGGCTACAAGACGGGGTTAGACAACACATTTCTGCTCGACAAACGTTTCGGGCATCCTCACAAGAAATACCGCACTATCCATGTGGCAGGCACCAACGGCAAAGGCTCTACATCGCACCTGATTGCTGCTATATTGCAGTCGGCAGGCTATAGAGTTGGACTCTACACTTCGCCGCATCTCAGGGACTTCCGCGAGAGGATAAAGGTAAACGGCGAGATGATTTCAAAACGCAAGGTTGCTCAATTCATCACGGATAACGAGGCTCTAATCAGAGAGATACAGCCGTCGTTTTTCGAGATAACCACCTCTTTGGCATTCAACCACTTTGCTGAGATAGAGGTAGAAATTGCGGTTGTAGAGGTTGGCTTGGGTGGCAGGCTCGACTGCACTAATGTCATCACACCAATAGCCTCTATCATTACCAATATCAGCCTCGACCACACCGAGTTTCTTGGCGATAATTTGGAGAAAATAGCCGAGGAGAAGGCGGGAATAATAAAGCCTAAAATTCCTGTAGTGATAGGCGAGACGCATCCCGAAACTGAATCTGTATTCATCAGAAAAGCCAAAGAGAATCGCTCTCCAATATATTTTGCAGATAAACTTATGGCTGGTAAGCCTCTGCCAGAAAGCCAACTGAAAGGGTTTTATCAAGATAAAAACTTCCGCACAGTGTTGCAGGCGGTAGAGGTTCTACGAGGGGCTGGGTTAAATATATCTGATGATTATGTAAAAAACGGTTTTGCTCACGTAATAGACCTGACAGGGCTTATGGGACGCTGGCAAGTGATGGATACAAAGCCAACTATCGTATGCGATACTGGACATAACGAGGCGGGAATAACCTTTATCGTAGAGCAACTAAGCAAACAGACTTACCGCAAGCTGCACATAGTCTTTGGTATGGTTGCCGACAAAAAACGTGATAAAATATACCAACTTCTACCAAAAGATGCCACATATTACTTTACCAAAGCCTCTATTCCACGTGCTTTAGACGAGAAAGAGCTACGAGCAGAAGCATCTGCATACGGACTGAAAGGCAAAAGCTACTCTACGGTAAAACGTGCACTTGCCACAGCCAAAGCTACCGCCAAGCCAGACGACTTTATATTCGTTGGCGGAAGTACATTTATTGTGGCAGAGGTGGTGTAGAAAATTTGAATAGTTTAAAAAAAAGCTCCCTTTTTGGGAAAATTTAAGGGACTTGAAATCACAAAAAAAATCGACAGTCTTTTGAACCGTCGAGCTTTTCTTATATTAAAACACTAAAATTATTCAGATACCACTACCAAGTTGATAACTGGCTTAACCTCTTTGTGTAGGTTGATGTAAGCAGTGTAGTTACCTACCTCTTTGATAGCCTCTTTGATAACAATAGATTTGCGATCAACCTCAAAACCCTCTTTTGCCAAAGCCTCAGCAACCTGAATGTTGTTTACTGAGCCGAAAATAGTACCCGAAGAGCTTGTTTTAGCACCAATAGTGAGTGTTAAGCCTTCAAGCTTCTCGGCCAAAGTCTCAGCATCAGCTTTCATCTTAGCGATTTTGTGTGCGCGTTGTTTTAGGTTTTCGGCTAGCACCTTTTTAGCCGACTCGCTTGCTATAACAGCCTTGCCAGTAGGAATCAAAAAGTTACGACCGTAGCCATCTTTTACCTTTACAATCTCGTCTTTATATCCAAGATTTACTACATCTTCTTTCAAAATAACTTCCATAAAAATTTCCTCCTTCTCTTAAAATTATTTCAACATATCTGTTACGTATGGGAGCAAAGCCAAATGGCGAGCTCTCTTTACAGCCTGAGCCACTTTGCGCTGATACTTCAGAGAAGTGCCAGTGATGCGGCGAGGAAGGATTTTACCTTGCTCATTAAGGAATTTTTTCAAAAACTCAGGATCTTTGTAGTCGATATACTTAATGCCGCTCTTTTTGAAACGACAATATTTCTTTCTGTTTTTATCTACAACTACTGGTTGCAAAAAACGAACCTCTGTGTTAGGTGCTGTATTATTTACTTGTGTCATAATGCTTTTCCTCCTTTTTTATTGGTTAGACTCTTCTGTAGTTGTAACTTTAGGCTCACTCTGCTTTTTAATTCTCTTAGCAGCATACTCCTGAGCATCTTTATCCAAGCGGAAAACAAGGAAACGAATTACGCGCTCATCGCGACGGAAACCAGTCTCGAGCTTCTCAACCAAAGTTGGGTCGCCACTGAACTGTAGAAGAACGTAGAAACCTGTTGACTTTTTCTCGATTGGGTAAGCCAACTTCCTCAGACCCCAGAACTCCTCGTTTTCGATAGTTGCTCCTTCTGCGACAAGCAACTCCTTGAATTTCTCCACTGCCTCCTTCATCTGAGCATCAGACAAAACGGGAGTTAAAATGAAGGCAGCTTCATAATGATTTACCATAAATTTTAAAAATTTTTGTGTTATAACTATGTTTTTACAAAATGAGTGCAAAGGTAATACTTTTTTTTGATATGGCAAAAAAAAATGAGTGAGTGGTGGGACAGTTTTTTTGTATAAAAGCCTGATTTTTGGCAAATTATTTGCAAATGTCAAAATATTTTTGTATGTTTGCAATTAGTTGCTTGAAGAGCCTATTTAGAATATATGATTTTTCTAATCGCCTTGGAAAGCATAGTGAAAAAATGTATTTTTCAATTTTTTATTAGTATGAGAAAAAATCTTTTTAAATTATCAACATTGGCATTCATATTGCTATTTGCTTTTGTTGGATGTAAGAAAAACGACGCAATGAAGGGTAAGGTAGCAATACAGTTTAAGGCAAACGGTGGAGCTAGAACAGCCGCACCTGAGCGAGCAAACGCTCCATTGGCTTTTGACGGTGGCTTAGAGGTTAATAGCTTCAAGCTAAACATCACAGAGATTGAGTTTGACCTAGCAGACGATGACGAGCTAGTTGCTGAATACAATGGTGCTTTCTCTAGCGACGACGAGATTGAGCTTCGTGGACCTTTCGAGGTTGATCTGCTTGCAAACGGAGAGCTACAGACTCAGACACTCCTGAACAACCTTGATATCCCAATGGCAAAGTATGAGGAGATTGAGTTTGACCTCGAAAAGAGCAGAAACAGCAATTCACCGCTAAATGGACAGTCTGTTCGTATTGAGGGAAACATAAATGGCACTCCATTTGTATTCTCTTCTGACAAGGAGTTTGACTTCGAGATTGAGTTTGACCAACCTTTTACTCCTGGCGACAACGCTGGAGTTGTAATCAACTTCTACGTAAACAGCTTCTTCCAGGCGATAGTTGCTAACTACGACCTTACACAAGCTACTCCAAATGCAGACGGAATTATCGTGATCACCTACAACGAGAACGACAACAAAACAAACAACTACCAGCTCGGAAAGGTTATCTGGGAGTTGATGGACGACATGTTCGATTGTGACGACTACGACAATGATTTCGACGATGATGATGACAATTAATTAAGTCATCCGAAAAATAGACTAAAGAGAGCTGTCTTAAGAATAAGGCGGCTCTTTTTTTTGCCCCCTTAATCCCCCAAAGGGGGAATTAGCCATAGATTACGCTGTTGATTTTTATAATGTAAATCATTGCTGCCCGATAAAGTTCAAAGATTTTTTTGAAACATTAAGGCTTATAATTTTTATTTTTACCACAAAGTTCGCAATGGGAAGTTGCCCGCAATCACGCACCAGCAAAGCCCAATCTCCCCCTTTCAAAAAGGGGGAAGGCAACGAAGTTGCAGGGGGATTCTATGCAAAGCCCATCCTGCCGATGTTGCAAACGAGATTGGTGCTAATAGGTTTGGGATAAATCCCTCGAAGGAAGATATTGACGAAGTCAAAAAAAAATGGTGCAACACCTTTGTGCTACACCATTTCTTGGGTTGTTTTATATATTTGTACTTTTTGCCTTAAATATTCCGACTTCGGTCTTCCGACTTCCGACTTTTTTACTTCACCTCCTCGAAGTCTACATCTGTTACGTTGTCGGCTCCTGACGACTGACCGCCTTGGTCGGCACCGCCCTGAGGCTGCTCGCCTGCTTGCTGTTGAGCCTGAGCGTTGTACATCTCTTGGCTGGCTGCGTGGAATAGGTCGTTGAGCTCCTTTATTGCCACGTCGATAGCCTCGATATTTTGCTCCTTGTGAGCAACTTTTAGTTTCTCAATTGCTGCCTCTATTGGCTCTTTTTTGTCAGCAGGGATTTTATCGCCAAACTCCTTCATCTGCTTCTCTGTCTGGAATATCAGCGAGTCTGCCTCGTTGATTTTATCCACACGCTCACGCTCCTTTTTGTCAGCCTCAGCGTTTGCCTCTGCCTCTGCCTTCATTCGCTTAATCTCCTCGTCGCTCAAGCCCGATGAAGCCTCGATTCTAATCTTTTGCTCCTTGCCTGTAGCTTTATCCTTTGCAGTTACGTTGAGGATACCGTTTGCGTCGATGTCGAAAGTTACTTCAATCTGTGGCACACCGCGTGGTGCTGCTGGTATTCCGTCGAGGTTAAACATACCGATTTGCTTGTTCTGTGCAGCCATCGGACGCTCACCTTGCAATACGTTGATTTGTACGCTTGGCTGGTTGTCTGCCGCAGTGGAGAACACCTCCGATTTCTTGGTTGGAATGGTTGTGTTGGCATCAATAAGCTTTGTCATTACACCGCCCATTGTCTCAATTCCAAGCGATAGTGGAGTTACATCGAGTAGTAGCACGTCTTTTACATCGCCTGTCAGTACAGCTCCTTGAATTGCAGCTCCTACGGCTACAACCTCGTCTGGGTTTACTCCCTTCGATGGAGCCTTGCCAAAGAACTTCTCTACCACCTCCTGTATTGCAGGAATACGAGTAGAACCACCCACAAGAATAATTTCATCTATGTCTGACTTATTCATACCTGCTGCTTTCAGTGCATTTTCGCAAGGAACGATAGTTGCCTGAATAAGTTTTTCGCAAAGTTGTTCAAACTTAGCACGTGTAAGTGTCTTTACCAAGTGCTTTGGCACGTTGTCGATAGAGGTTATATATGGCAGGTTAATCTCCGTAGAGGTAGATGACGAAAGCTCAATCTTAGCCTTCTCTGCTGCCTCTTTCAAGCGTTGCATTGCGATAGGGTCTTTGCTTAGGTCTGAACCCTGCTCGGTCTTAAACTCCTCTACAAGCCAATCGATAATTTCGTGGTCGAAGTCGTCGCCGCCAAGGTGCGTATCGCCGTTGGTAGCCTTTACCTCAAACACTCCGTCTCCAAGCTCAAGGATTGAGATATCGAATGTGCCACCACCGAGGTCAAACACTGCGATTTTCATATCTGCCTTGCTGCCTTTGTCGAGTCCATAAGCCAATGCTGCTGCTGTAGGCTCGTTTACGATACGGCGAACCTTAAGCCCTGCAATCTCGCCCGCCTCTTTGGTCGCCTGACGCTGTGCATCAGAGAAGTATGCAGGCACTGTGATAACCGCCTCAGATACCGTTGTTCCAAGATAGTCTTCGGCTGTCTTTTTCATCTTCTGCAATACCATTGCCGAAAGCTCCTGCGGGGTATAGAGTTTGCCGTCTATATCTACGCGAGGTGTGTTGTTGTCGCCCTTTACCACCTTGTATGGCATGCGGCTAATCTCTTTCTGTACTCTATCGTAAGTCTCGCCCATAAAGCGTTTGATAGAGTAGATAGTGTTTTGAGCGTTGGTAACCGCCTGACGCTTTGCAGGGTCGCCTATCTTACGCTCACCACCGTTTATAAAAGCTACTACCGAAGGGGTAGTTCTTTTTCCCTCTGAGTTTGCGATTACTACAGGCTCATTGCCCTCTACTACCGCAACACAAGAGTTGGTTGTTCCTAAATCAATACCAATAATTTTACTCATAATTTTATCTTAAATTTTTTAGTTTTTAAATTAAATGAATTGTAAGTCTGCAAAAATTTTGCTCTACCTAAATAAATCAAACACCGTGCCAAACGGCAAAACTGACATTTTGGCAGAACAAATCGGAGCAAAGAACAAGGAGCAAGGACAATTGTGAATATATGAGTATTTATTCTTTGTTACTCACTATGTTTCAATCTTTCTGAAGTTGATTTTTAAAAACTACAATCATTTTTTGAAGCATAATGATTTTATTCTGATAAACTTCAAAGGTCTCGTTATCAATGTATTCTAAGTTTTTTGAAACAACCAATTCGGTTTCGAGCTCGTATAGGCTTCCGACTGATATTTCAAGAAATCGTGCAAAGTCTTTGTTGCTTGATTTTGCTGAGCCTTCAGCAATGTTTGCAGAACAAGATAGTGCATCTCGCTGCATCTGAGAGATTAATCCAAACCTCTCCACACTTGGGAATGTGTTTGTTAACTTATAAATATCTGTAACTAATTCTATTGACTTTGTCCAAATATTCAATTTTCTAAAATTATGCATAGTTTATTTTGTCTTTAATCCTTGATCCTTGTTCTTTGTTCTTTGTCCTAAACAATCGGAAAGAGGATAAAGACTGCAAAATCCCAGACGGCGTGAGAGACCACAAGCGGTACAAGATTTTTGTTGTATCTGTACATCAGTCCCCAGAATATGCCACAGACCAGAGCCGACATCACCAGCATAAAGTTGAAGCTCCAGACGTGCACCAGAGCGTATAGAAGCGTGGCAAGAGCCAAGCCTTTCCACTCGCCGTATCTGTTGATAAAATTTTGCTGCACAAACCCTCGCCAGAAAATCTCCTCCGCTGGTCCCATTACGAAGAGCAACCCCAAGGCAACCCATAGCTTGTTTTGTCCCTCTTTCAGAGCATAGATGCCATCGACCTGCTCTCTGGCGAAGCCGAAAAGCAGGCTCGAGAAAAACTCCCCGAGGTAAAACACCACCCACAACGCCCCCGCCGAGAGCAATCCCAGTCCGACAGCTCTCCAGCTCCACTGGAACTGTTTTAGAATATCTTTTTTTAGCACAATTGCTAAGAGCGTCAGAATAGAGGCAGCTACGGCAATTCCAATCCAAAAGTTAAAGAGATGTTTTGTCCATACAGAAAACATCAGGAACCACAACCCCGCAGCTAAAAGTATTGCAGACCAAAGCTTTGTGGTAGATACGCTATTAAGTTTTTCGTTCATCTTTACAAAAACTATTTTTTACAACAACAGACCACCCGCAAAGGTGCCGATTACTTGCAGAGTAACGAAAATCAGTACCAGCTGAGCCGAACTCTCGTCCATACTTTCAATATTGTTGAGCTTGTCGATAGTTGCTGTACGCATCTGCTTTATCGCCTTCAGCAGAAGTGGAAACGAGAGGAACACAATCAGCGTAAGCCAATGCTGGATGCCTACTAAGACTGCTACCAGCACCAACGCGTAAGCTCCCACACCCAAAGCAGTGTAGTACCTGATAGAGCCTTTGACTCCCAGCATCATCGCCATTGTCTTGATGTTGGCTACCTTGTCGTGCCTCATGTCGCGGGTGTTGTTTGCATGCAATACGTTTACAATCAGCAAGCCCGGTGCTGCCGCCACCAGCAGTATCTCCCAGCAGAGCGTGTTGGTCATTACCAGATAGGTTCCAAGCGAAATCAGCTGTCCGTAGATGACAAAAATGTTGAAGTCGCCCAACGCCTTGTATTTCAGAAAGAAATAGAAGTAAGAGCCCAAAACGCCTATCAAGCCAATCCAAAGCAGATGCAGCGAGGTGTTGCGGGACGAGCATTCGAGCACCGCGTCGATAACC
>CAYFSY010000027.1:10089-15697 GCA_964345905.1 uncultured Paludibacteraceae bacterium
CGAGGTGTTGAACAGCAGATATAGCCCAACCAGATTGCCCACAGCCATGCAGATAATTCCAAACCAAAAGACCTCTTTTGTAGTGAAAACCTTATCCACAAGCATCGTGTTTGAACCGTAAGATTCCTCTCTGTCCACATTGTTTTTGTAGTCGTAGTAGTCGCTTATGGGGTTGCCGCCCGACTGCAAGATAGGTGCCGCCAAGGCTGCCAACACCCCATACCACCAATTGACCTCCATAGGCTCCAAGCTATTTCGGTAGAACGCATAACCAATAGCCAGCACCGCCGGCATAAACGATAGCACATGTCCCCAAGGACGTGTCAGAATTATCCAATCTTTCAGTGTGTGTTTTTTCATATTATTTTTTCTGATTAATAATCATTTTTTTAACTCGTAACTTTCGATATAACCCCCCGTTTCAGCAACAAAATCTGAATAACTCCGCGTAGGAATAGGAATAGTATCAGTGCGAGCCAGAGAGCGTTGTTCCCGAGTGTAGGACTGAGTAGCCAGTATGTCAGGAAAAATATGCCTGTGGCAATGGCAATGGCGTAGAGCATCTCGCGTGAGGCGGTGGCTCCGATAAATATGCCGTCGAAAAGGAATGCCGAGAAGCCCGCAAGAGGTATCAGCAGCACCCATAGGTAGTAGTCTTTAGCCATCAGGATTATCTCTGTCTTGTCGGTAAAAAGGTAGAGCAGATTTTGCCCAAAGAGAGCATACACGAGGGTAAAGAGCAGCGTGAACACCACTCCCCACGCGAGCGACCCGCGAATGCTATGCAGCAGCCTTGTCCTTGAGTTTTCGCCGATAAAACGCCCCGTCAGAGCCTCGCTTGCGTAGGCAAAGCCGTCCATTATGTACGAAAATATGGTAAAGAACTGCATCAGCAGGGTGTTGATAGCCAGAGTGTCGTCGCCGAAGCGCGAGCCGGCAATGGGGAAAAACGAAAAGACGGCTACAAGGCAAATTGTTCGCAGAAATATATCGCCATTTACCGAAAAGAACCTTACCATCTGCTTCCACACCAAGCTTTCGCGTAGGTTTATCTCTCGAGAAATGTCTCGATATTTTCTAAAGAAAAACCAGAGAGCCATAGCCAAGCCCGTGTATTGAGCAATGACCGTTCCCAGAGCCACGCCCTCGATATCCATATCCAGCACAAAGACAAAAATCAGCGACATGCAGATATTTACCACATTGATAGCGATAGCGATAAACATCGGCACTTTTGAGTTTTGCATGCCTATAAACCACCCTTTCAGGCTGTAGAGCGATAGCACGGCGGGTGCCGCCCAGATGTTTACAAAAAAGTAACGCGCCGCTATAGACTTCATCTCGTGACTACCCTCTACCACGCTCATCGTCAGCGACAGTATCGGACGCTGGAATATCAGCAGCAGCAAGGCGATGCTGAGCCCTACGGTAAACGACCTGCTGAGGATTCTGCCCGCCTCTCGGAAGTCGCCCGCTCCGAAAGCCTGAGCGGTAAAGCCCGATGTGCCCATTCTGAGGAAGCCAAAAATCCAATAAATCATGTTGAAAATCATCGTGGCGATAGCGATTGCACCGATGTAGCTGACGTTTGGCAGATGCCCTACTATGGCTAAATCCACCATGCCGAGCAGTGGCACCGTGATGTTCGTTACGATGTTTGGTATGGCTAAACGTAGGATTTCTCGCTGCATTTTACGCATAATCAGAGGTGGCTATCAGATTTTGTAGTAGGCGATGTAATTTTTGCTCGCTGAGTGTTCGATATTCTCTTTCATCAGAAACGACGAGTGCTCGGAAATATCCTGCAGGGTGCCGTCAGAGCGGCGTACACAGATATTCTCTTTGTGCGAACTGTAGGTGGCGTTCCTGATAGAGGTATAGCCCGTCAGGTATAGCGACTCCTCCCTTGAGAGCCCAAGCTTAGAGCCGATTCCCAGAGCCTCAGCCTCAGCAATTTTCTTTAACTCATCTTTACTTAGGTCTCCCTCTATCAGCAGGGTTTTGAATAGCTTTCGGTTGATAAATCCTTCGGAAATGATAGATAACACTCTATCAGAGGACTTTGCCCAAACCTTCATTGCCGAGAGTAAATCGGAATCGTCGAGCAGGACAAAGTGCATGAGGTTATCCTCCGAGTTGAGGAAGTTTTCGCGGTTTATATCGTTTTTTAGGAAGTGTATCAGCGAAGGTGTGCCAAATAGCTCCACTCCATTTCTACACAGATATTTAGCCCTATTTATTATGTTTCGTAGCATCACCTCGCCCGCCACAGAAGTTTTATGGAAATAGACCTGCCAATACATGAATTGACGGGTTATCAGATAATTTTCTACCGAAAGTATTCCTTTCCGTTCTACCACAAGCTTGTCATCTGCTACGTCGAGCATCTTGATGATACGTGCCGAGCCAATTGCACCCTCCACTACGCCTGTAAAGAAGCTGTCACGCATGAGGTAGTCGAACCTATCCATGTCGAGCTGGCTGCTGATAAGCTGATGAAGGAATTTTTTGTGATAATCGCCCCTGAAAATGCTGATAGCGAGGTCTAACGCACCGCTCATCTCGGCAGATATCCGCCGCATCATTATCTCTGTAAGCTCCTCGTGTCCTACGTTTACTATCTCCCGCTCCAAGGCGTGTGAATAGGGACAATGCCCGAGGTCGTGGAAAAGTATCGCTGCCAACACAGCCTCCTCCTCCTCAGGTGTGATTTCGTTGCCCTTGAGCCGCAGCTCCTTGATAGCATCTACCGTAAGGTGCATGGCTCCAAGCGAGTGCTGAAACCGTGTGTGGGTTGCCGAAGGGTACACCATAGACGAAACCCCAAGCTGCTTTATCCGCGATAGTCGCTGAAAAAACCTGTGCTGAATCAGTTCATAGAGGAACCCATTCGGAATTGTGATAAAACCGTGGACGGCGTCGTTTATGATTTTTATCTTGTTTTTAGCCATAATGTTCTAAAACTACCTGATTTTCAGTGTAATCAGAGTGATTGCCGCAAGCATAATGCCGATGAGCCAAAAGCGTATCGTGAGCTTCGACTCGTGGATGGTCTTTTTAGGCCACTTGATGATAAACGGACCAGCTACGTTTTCGCCTTTAGTCTGGAAGTGGTGGTGCAGCGGTGCTTTTTTAAACAGTCGCGTGCCGACTATATTTCCCGCTGCATCTCGCTTTTTGGTGCGTTTGTAAATCATTGTCTGCAGTATTACCGAGAGGCTCTCTACAAAGAACACACCGCAGAGTATCGGTATCAGTAGCTCTTTTCGGATAATTATGGCAAAAACGGCGATGATGCCGCCCAGAGCCAGCGAGCCTGTGTCGCCCATAAAGACCTGTGCGGGATATGAGTTATACCAAAGGAATCCCACAGTAGCACCGATAAATGCAGCAGCAAACACAAACAGTTCGCCCGAGCCGGGAATAAACATCACGTTGAGGTAGCCCGAATAGTTGATGTTGCCCGACACGTATGCCAAGATACCCAGCGCCACGCCCATTATTGCCGAAGTGCCTGCCGAGAGCCCGTCGATGCCGTCTGTCAGATTGGCACCGTTTGAGGTTGCAGTAACGATAAAGATTGTCAGCACCACAAAGAATATCCAGCCCAAGAGCTGTTTGTTTTCTCCCGCCCAACCGAATAGGTCGGCGTAGTCGAGGTTGTTGTTTTTGAAAAACGGAATGGTGGTCTGTGTGGATTTCTCTGCCACAGAGTTATAGACGACATGCTCGCGGTGTGTCTCGGGGTGAACCCTTTTCTCGATATTTTCAATCAACACCACCTGAGGCGAAAAGTACAATACTATGCCCACTACGAGACCGATTCCCACCTGTCCTACTATCTTATAACGTCCGGGTAGTCCATCTTTATTTTTGCGGAAAACCTTTATGTAGTCGTCGAGGAAGCCGATTGCCCCCATAAATATCGTGGTAAATATCATCAACAACATATATACATTGTCTAAAACACCTACAAGCAAGCATGGCACAATGATTGAAATCAGTATGATGATGCCGCCCATCGTGGGGGTTTGGCTCTTGCGTAGCTTTTCTCGTTTCTCAAATATCTCGTCGTCTGAGAGTCCGCCGAAGTTCATCTCGCGCGGGGTGTCGAGTATCTGCTTCGACTTTAGTAGGCGTATAATGCGAATACCTACAAACATCGAACAGAGTAGAGATAGGATAAATGCAAGAGTTGCTCTAAATGTCAGGTACGAAAACATTCCCGCACCTGGGAAGTTCATTTCATTAAGCCACTGAAATAGATAGTATAACATTACTTTTCGGTTGTTTTTTTATTGAATTTCAGATGGCAAAGTTAATAATTTTTTATGGAACAATTGTTTTGTAATACAAAGAAAAAAGAGCAAGGATTAAAGAGTAAAGACTTTTATCCCTTTTTATGAATAAAATGCTCAAAACTCTTCCCCCTTTTGAGACTCGGTACTTAGACTATGCCCAATGACCTAAAGGGGAAGATGTCTTTTGCTCTAAAAACATCAACTATTACCCTTGGCTCGGTTGTGGGTTTTGCAGAGCATTTGGCAGTTGCTGATAATGGTGGCACCGCCTCTACTCCAAGCAGTTACGTGGTCGGCATCCATATCATTTAAGTTCCAGATTTTCTGCCTATTGGCATCGTGCCCAATGGCACAAAGCGGACAGTTTGATACTCCTTCGGCTTCAGCCCTCTCTGTCTGCTCTTTATAAACCTTCCTTTTGGTAGCATCGTCGAACACTCGCACATTGAGCAGTTTGTCATCAATCTCTCCTCCAAGGATATATTCAAACACACCTCTACGATTTTTCACGTAAGGGTCGGCATAGAGCTTCTGAACCTTCTCAGCAACTTTCTGCGGATTGTACGATGTGTTTCTGTATGTTTCAAAAAGCTTGCCCCACTCAAGTCCGCACATCTCTTTTTCTACATCTATAAAAACAGTTGATACCCAATCAATTACACTATTGAAGTAGGTTTTTAGCTCATTTATATTTGTATCCTGCCTATGAGCACTCATATATTCGCTGATATTCCCTTTGCTTACCCAATCCAGAGCACGCTCCAAGAAGTCTTGGCGATTGGCACTACCACGAATATAGGCACTCCACTTTTGGATGTTTGAGTTTTGGCTATTGCTAAACTCCTCCTTGGCACGCGTAACAAACGGACCAGAATAGACAGCATTCAGAAGCTCTTGGTCTTTGAGTGGAACGCCTGCGATATTGATAGTCTCGAACCACTTTTTGATTTCAGGTTCTGTGCCTTCGCACTCATAAATCAGCAGCTTGGTGTTCAAAAAGTCATTTTTTCTATTCTCAGCCAATCCGCTGAAGTATTGTGGCATTTTGTTTTCGTCTTCAATAGCAAACTTATTGGTGACGAAACGCCCAAGGCTTGTAATGCGCTGCTGCCCGTCGAGCACCTCAAATTTGTCATCGGCAACTTTGTTGAAGTAAATCAACCCCAAAGGGTAACCTCTCAATACGGAGTCTATCACTGCAACCTCTTTCTTTCCGCCGTCGGAGGCGTAGATATAGTTTCGCTGATACTCCGGCTGAATGGTGAGTTTCCCCGAAAGTCCAAAGAGCCCTCGCCCCTCAAGCTCAT
>CAYFSY010000028.1:0-4562 GCA_964345905.1 uncultured Paludibacteraceae bacterium
CCACGGCCAGAATCTGCAGGCGTAAGTAATCGGGGCGGAAGTCGTGTCCCCACTCCGAGATACAGTGAGCCTCGTCTATTGCATAGAACGAAATTTGCAGCTGCTTCAGGAAGTCGATATTCTCTTGCTTCGCCAGCGACTCTGGCGCCACATACAACAGTTTGGTTTTGCCATCAAGCAGGTCTTGCTTCACAGCCTCAATCTCATCTTTCTTCAGCGATGAGTTCAGGAAGTGTGCTATCGAGGCGAACTCCGAGAATGTTCGCATAGCGTCCACTTGATTCTTCATTAGGGCTATAAGTGGCGAGACTACGATAGCCACACCGTCCAGCAGCTGGGCTGGAAGCTGATAGCAAAGCGACTTGCCACCACCAGTAGGCATCAATACAAAGGTGTCTTCGCCAGCTAAGATGCTGTTGATGATAGCCTCCTGATTCCCCTTGAAAGTATCAAATCCAAACTTCTCTTTTAATTCTTTAGATAAAACCACTTATCAATCTTTTTATTTAGTTATGAAATGAATTTCTCTGTTTTTTGCCTTCGAAAAAAGCATCAAAGGAAAAACAACGAACAAAGTTATATGTTTTTTTCTATAAAACAATGAAAAGATTTACCTTTTTGCAATAAATTGTTCAGATTGCTCTGAATTTATCATTTTATTCGCAATAAATTAACAAAACCAGAAAGCATATCGTAGGCTGCCTCCAGATACTCTTTATAGGCGTTTTGCTGATTGAGCTTTTCGGCGTAAAGCTGGCTGTATGTGGTGTAGCCTTTGCGAGACTCGCTCTCTTTTGCCTTTAGGTTCTGCTCTGATAGAGTGAGGTTTTGTTGTTTCAGCTGATATTGTGCTCTGCGGTTGGCTATCTGCTTTTGCTCTTTTAGCAGGTTTGCAGAGTATGAATTTTGGATTTTTCTAAGGTTCTCTTGCTCGATTTTTGTCTGCAAATGGCTCTCCTCTACATCTTTTGCGTTGGATATGCTCAAAACAAGTGGCAGTTTGAGCGAAAGTGCTATAAAACTATTGCCAAACCAACGCTCTTTTTTGCCTATTTTTAGGTCGTTGTCGAAGTAGTTTGCTCCGTAATATCCGTTTATAGTAAGCGAAGGAGCATATTTCAGTTTAGCCGTTTTGGTGCGCAGTTCAGAGAGCCGAACAAGCTTTTCTTGGCGTCTTTCAGATAGCGACATCTCGCCTCCCTGTAGCTCTTCGGCAGAAAACTTTGCTTGCAAATCCTCGATTGTCTCAGATAGATGCAATAAAGCGATATTCTCCTCCGAAACATCAACCCCCATAGCCAAAAGCAGATTTATTTTTGCCTGATAAAGCACCTCTTCGCCTTTCATTAAGCGAGAAATAGAGGCATTGCGAGATAGTATCGCTGCATTACGCTCTACTTGTGATATCTTTCCTTTGGCGAATAACTTTGCGTTTTCTCTCTCAGACTCAGTGTAATAGACGGTGTCTGCCGTCATTGCATGGTGCTGTGCTTGAGCAATAAGGCAATCTACATACGCCTGCATTACATTAGCGTGTAGCTCCTTTTCAGCAATTTTCTCATCGAGCTGGCTTATGGCAAGTTGCTGCTTCTGCTGGCTGTTAGCTCCAATTATATCTGGTGAAAATATGTCAAATGACAGGTTCAGTCCGCCACTCAGAGCCCAAGGTGTATTGAACTTCATGTACATAATCTTACCCTCCTCAGCCGCAGGATTTATCATGTTTGCTGGGATTGGCGTAGAAGGCACAATGATATTGTAGCGAGCATCTGCAGAGGCGTAGATGTTTGGCATATATTTCAGTCGCGACTTCAGCAGACGTAGCTTCTCTTGGCTTGTCTGCAATCTCTGAGTTTTAACATCTGGCGACTCTTTGGTAGCGTAATTTATCGCCTGCTCTAAATAGAGGTTAGATAGCTGTATATCAGTGTTTTGAGAATAAGAATTTGCGACAAACGATATTAGAACTAATATTGTGAAAAGGATTTTATTTTTCATAAAACAAAAGATTTTTTTACCTAAAAATAGATGATGGTTCTACAGATTTTAGTTTTTTGATAGAAAATAGCGAACTTCCTACCGAGATTAATATGGTAACTATCAACAAAAATGTCAGAAGTTGAGGTGTCAGCGATATTATTAAGCCACCTTTCTCCATTCCTATCTTGCTGATAACGAGTAGTATAAGCGAAATAGCGAAGCCAAATATAGCGTATAAGAAAGACTGCGTTACTACCAATAGAGATATGTATCTATTGGTAGCTCCTAAAGCCTTGAGTGTGCCATAGTCGCGAATGCGGTCGTAGGTTGCGGAATACATCGTTAGTCCGATGATAAAGAAGCCGCTGACAATACCAAATATCACAAGTGTGCCGAAGCTCATTCCCATGTTGTTGGCAGTCATTACGTTGACGATTGTGTTTGTCTTTATATCCTCTGCTCTCCACGCTTTCAGATTTGGCGATAGAGCATTTATTCCTGCCAGCACCTCGTCAATTTTCGACTTATCTTTTACGGTAACGATTACTGCACTTACCATATCTTGTGGAAACTGAGAAATCTGTCTTGCATTCTGCTCAGTGGTATAGAGCATTGGGGTTGAGAATCCTTTAGCGTTTTTAGTAATCATGGCTATTTTGACGGACTTGCCTCCAATCTCGCATTTGGTGCCTCGCTGGACATCGTAGCCTAAATTTTTCTTGTCGTAAAACTCTGCCGATACTGTATTTTGCACCGCAAGGTCGCTAATAGAGCCTTCAAACACAAGGTCTGGTCGAGGACCTCCTGCCAAATAAGGATATTCGCTTCCTACCAAAAATGCAGGCGAACTCTCGCCATTGTCAAATTTAACCGTTACGTTTGATACTATAAGTGAATGTGTGTTGTCCACTCCTTCGACACTACGGAGTTGGTTGACCCACCGCTTGTCGAAAGGCGAAAGCACGTTTACGTTGTTAGTAGTGCTACTTACTACAAAAATCTGCGACTGCTCTGGATTTGAATTGCCTACAATGCCACCAATAATGCCTGCAAGGTAGAAAAACATTCCCAACTCGATACCAATCAGATAGATACTGATAACGATACCCAGCAGAATTCCTGTGCTTTTTGACTTCTCAAAAGAGATGAATTTATAGGCTGTGGATAACATTTTATTATTTCAGATGAATTATACACTCTACTTTAGTGTCTATCAATAAATTATCGCTATTGTCGATAGAGATATTTACAATACGAACCCTACGGTCTTGCATATCTTGTCCGCTATCGGAGAATATAGACTTCTGCTTCAAATCTGGCGAAATAGATATGATTTTTCCCTTAGCAAGCAGTGTTGATGAGCCTTGCGAATGAATATCACACTCTTGTCCTATTTGTATTTTCCCAGACATCATCTCGTCTATCTCAGCCTCTACTATGAGTGGCACTGCTGGAGCCAACTTGGCGTATGTGCTATAGAGGTTTATCGCCTCTCCTATGCGAGGCATGATTTCAAGCACAATACCGTCTGTGGGTGCAGTCAGTTGCTTTTCTGATAGAGCGTTGTTCTTTATTCCTTGTTGAGCTTTGTATTCAGATAGCTGTGCCGAGTTGCGTGCTAAGTCGCTGTTTAGCCTTTGTAGCTCCTGAGCTTTTAGGCTAACTTCGTTTTCGAGTTCAGCAACGCTCTCTCTGCTCACCGCTCCAGACTGCATCAGTTCACGCATATCTTTGAGTTTACGCTCCTTTTCTGCCAACTGAATTTCGCCTTGCTTGAGTAAAATCCGCGAAGCCTCTACCGAACGGCTCTGTGCAGCAACTCTCTCCGAGCTCTCCTGAGCCGATAGTCTCTCCTGAGTGCTATGTAGGCGAATCAAGACATCTCCTTTTTTTACACTATCACCAACATGCACCAGCACCTCGCTGACAATGCCAGCAGAGCTTGCAGCCAAATTGCTCACTCCGCCTTTGGGGATTATGCGTCCAATTCCTACGGCTATCTCTGCGTCTGCGATATTATTCTTTTTGTTCGCATCTTGTTTTTTCTCTTTGCCTCCACAAGATGACAAAACCAAAAGAGCGACTATTACGATGAAATTGCTTGTTTTTAACATATTATTATGATTGTTTTTTTTATAATAAATCATTATTTGACTCTTTTTCGCTAATGACACCCTCTGAGACGTATATTGTGCGGTCTGCATACTTTTTCAGTCTGATGTCGTGAGTTACAACTATCACAGCACGATTCTCCTTAGCCAAGCCTTTGAGCATATCCATTACCAATGTGGCAGAGTGGTGGTCGAGCGAGGCGGTTGGCTCGTCGCAGAGTATCAGCTTGGGGTTTGTAACCAAGGCACGAGCCACAGCTATACGCTGCTGCTGACCTCCACTGAGGTTTTTTGGCAGATTATTTTCTCTGTCGCTCATTCCAAATGTTTTGATGATTTCCTGAGCCTTCTCTTTGGCATTTTTGCGAGACACACCCTGAAGTAGTAATGGGTGCATGACGTTGTCTATTGCGGTAAGTGGAGCAAGCAGGTTGAAACCCTGAAATACAAATCCTATGTAGTTGAGCCGCA
>CAYFSY010000028.1:4592-8267 GCA_964345905.1 uncultured Paludibacteraceae bacterium
GCCATAAGTGGGATAAAGCACGCACCCAAGCAGTGAGAGAAGGGTAGTTTTACCTGAGCCAGACGGACCCACGATGAGAGTTACCTCGCCTGTGCGAAACTCTACACTCGACTTATTTAGAGCCACAATCGTGGTATCTCCACTCTTATACTCTTTGCCTGCATCGACAATTTTTGCTACAACGCTCATATTTTGTGTTTTTTCAATTTGCAAAGGTAGTATTTTTTTTGGTTGTTTAGTTATGAAATGAATTTCTCTGTTTTTTGCCTTCGAAAAAAGCATCAAAGGAGAAACAACGAACAAAGTTATATGTTCTTTTCTATAAAACCAAAGAAAAAATTCGCCTTTTTGCAAAAATTCGTTCAATTTTACTCGAAAATGGCTGTTTTTAGATATTATTCAAAAAAGTGTACATAATGCGACTATGTACGAACAAACTTGTGTTCTTATAGTTTCAGTATACCACAGTGTTTGTGCGGTTATGAACTTTAAGTTTTACTCTGAATCCACTATTGTATATAATCTTTTCTTACTAATCAATCATTTGTATTGTAGAAACAAGTGTCTTCAGGAAATTTAATATTAGGTATCCAAAATGGTTTTCCATTCCATCCCTTTGAAGCTTGTCCGTTAACACGATACAGTGTTAAAATCAAAGCTTTGTTGAGTCTGTCGCCTGTTTTTCTATCTGTAGGAGATAATAATGTCCCTGTTCCTTTTGAAATATCTCTATTTCTGCGAATTATTAAATAGCATTTTGTGCTAGGACGTTTTAGGCTCAATGATTGCACACAATCCATGAATTTTTTTGTATCCCAATCTGCAGTTTCATTACTTCCTGTATATTTCAATAAGTTTAAGATTTCATTAAAAGTTGTTACTTCTGTTTCTTTCTCAGTTGAGTATTGAATTAGCAAGTCATCGATTTCTTTTGTATTGCTTTCTATTGGATTGTTTGGGAAAAAATTTACACCTCCCGCAACGAAGTTAAGAAATTCATTATCTACCACGTTTTTACGAGTAGGACGTATATGCTTAGGATATATTAATTGTAGTCCATTCAACCCAAATTCCTCTATTTGCCTTATTAAAACACGATTTGAATTATTTAGTTCTGTAAATAGTTTGTGTAATGTAGGTGGTATATATATCCTCATTAAACCAGCATCTCGGTCATAACCAAACATTCGGGAATGCTGCCAAAAAGTATCTGCCTGTGGTGTTTTTGATTTGCGACAATAATATACGGTCTGCAACTTCTGCAAAGTTATACCTCGTCCTAAACTATTACCTCCAATTATAATATTAAATCCCTTATTGTAATCAACTTCTACGGAGGAGGTAGAATTTAGAATTATGGTTTTTATTTTTTGGTCAAATAATAAGTTGGAAACTTGACTTTTTATATCTTCAAAATTTGTAATATCTGGCTTGGTCATCTGTAAGTCTAACCAAGCCCTACGCAGATTATCCTCAAATACAGCACTTTCCGTTTCTAATTCTTCGAGCAAAAAATTTAAATGTTCACCCATCTTATTTGCAAAAATTTCGTGGTCGTGTATTTTGACGCTTGGATGTATTAGAAAATTACAATTCTCTTGTTTGTTTTCGGCATAATAAGCACAAACAAGGAGAAATGACATTAAACTATCTCTTAATCCCTGTGGAATAAACTCACTTTCTTGCTTAACTTTATCTAATTCTACTTCTTCTGTATAGCGAATGCAAAAAGAGGTTGGCTCTGCATAGAAAAAATCGCCACCCAAATAAGAGTCGCCTGGTTTGAAGTAATTTACAAAAGAAGGCTTCCAGCCTGATATTTCAGACTGTAAAAGTATGGATTGGGGTGTTGCTGTAACTTGAAAATAAATGCTACTATTTGCCAGCTCTTTGATTGAAGCAAGGTGTTTATTGATTGTACTTACACGTTTTTTATTTACCATTGTATTCAAACTTGCTGCATCTGCCTCATCATCAATAATTACAATTGGATTTGCAGAACAATATCCTGATGAAGATAAATAGTTTCGCCATTTCCGTAAAACATTAGTATTCTTCTTGAGAACAATGAGGATCGGTTTTTGCATTTTAGAATTCAAAAATTGAATATCATCGTACTCTCCAAAGACATCAAAAGTAGTTAAACTTTCTATTGCTCTTTCGTATGTTTGCTTTTGCAAATAAATGTTATCTGTTGTTAGAAATAGGAATATAGGAAACTCTTCATCGGCTAATTTTGCAATAACACCCAATGTTTGAGCTGTTTTTCCACTTTGTACATTTCCTAAGATTAGACAGCTAATATTCTTGAATGCTTGCATAGACAAAACTTAAAGCATTTACTATTGAGACAAACGATTTTTTTATTAATTAACGACTTCAACTAATTCCCAATCAATTGAGACAGCATCAAGCCATTGACCACGATAAAAAACCTGAAATGTTTCATCTTCTTGGTCTTCATTTATCCATCTGCTCTCTAAATATTCATTCCCAAAAAGATAAAAATTTCCAACCGGAACACCCAATTCTTGCTCTTGCAAATCTTGTCTTATTTTAACTTTTGTTCTATTTACCATTTTAGATGCCCTGTGTGATAACTTGTTTGAGTTGAAGTAATAATATTTTCTTTCAATTCTAAATTAAAAATTGGGTTTGCAATTGGTGTAATTTTAGGTGTTTCAATAATATTACTAACAACTGCTAATATATAATCATCTTTATATTCAACTGCCTTTTCGTACTCATTTTTAGTAAGCCTTATACCTCCAATAGTGCTTCTCACACCTTTTACCTCTACTAAATAATATTTGGCTTCATTTTCAATTTGAAAATCATAACCGTCTCCAAATAGTCTTGCGTCTTCTATCGTTCCTCCTTTAAAAATGTCTACAAAGTCATAATTGTTAAAAAAATACAACTCAGCCTCTTTCCCAGTTTGTTGCAATTGTTTAAATCTTGATTTTAATACAGGACTGGTTTCTTTTTCTATTTCAAATTCTATATCAAAATCTTGTTTAAGATACATTTTTACAACTTTGGCAAAACCTCTTACGTCCTCATTGCCAAACAGGCTATCTATAAAAAGTTTTCGACTAATATATTGATTGCTTTTTTGCCACCAACCGCTTCTTCCATTATCAAAAAAAGGGTCAAGCATATCTTGTCTATTTTTGACAGTTCCTACTGTTTCACAAACCCCAAGTTGGACAAGGTACTCATAAAAGCCTGATTTTGTTTTAAATCCAAACTGAGAAATAAACTCCTTATCAAATTTAGCTAATCCATAACCTAATAAGTTAAGCAACTCATAGTTTTCATGTTTTCTACTATCTTTTTTTTCCATAATAATCAAGCACAATTTCTAAAACTAATAAAATTATCAGGAAAAGATTGTAATCTTGCTCTTTCTCTGTTCGTTAATGCTCTGGGTTCTGGATAATGATAACCCCAAGTTCCACCACCACCTGCGGCAATAATAGTTTTTGAGGGTTCGTCAAGTTTTATTCTCCTGTAAACATGACTTATCATTCCTTTTACATAAAGCGGATGTTCTTTTGGTATATCTGAAAAGTTTCCCCCTTCAGGTATTAGGCTTAACATTTCACGTGTTTTATCAGTAATTCTCAAAAATTCATTGTTGTATTGAACCTTTCCCACGCCTTTTAGTGCCTC
>CAYFSY010000028.1:8277-12761 GCA_964345905.1 uncultured Paludibacteraceae bacterium
GGATGCTCAAACCTAAAGTTAGTATCAACTCTAATGCCAACAATCAGTACCCTTTCACGAAATTGAGGAACACCGTACTCTGCAAATTTATAGAGTTTTGGAACAACAACATAACCAGGTTCAATTTTATCAAAATCCTCAATAATTTTCTGAATTGCTTTCTTTTGGTTCGCAGTTAAAATGCCTTTTACATTTTCGGCAACAAAAGCTTTAGGTTTTTTTGCATCAACAAAACGCAAAAAACTTGTGTATAAATTGCCTCTTTCACCTTTTAATCCAGGTTGTTTCCAAATAATAGAAAAATCTTGACAAGGGAAACCGCCTAAAATTAAATCACAATCAGGAATTGTTTTATCTGTGTATGGGTCAATTTGTTCAATGTCTTTTTCTACAATTATATCCCCAAAATTTGTCTTAAATGTTTCGCAAGCCCAATGAGCAAAATCATTAGCCCAAACAGTTTCATAACCCTGATTATGAAAACCAAGGTCAAGCCCACCACATCCCGAAAATAAAGATATGATTTTAGGTTTGTATGAATTATTTTTACTCATCATTGTTAGAAAGTTTTAAATACAAAGATACAATTTTTTACTCAATACTCACTTTATCAAGCAAACTTTAACTATTTTTTTGCTTTATTAATAATCTAAGATAACTTCAGAGGAACTTTCCTCATATTTTCTAACAAAGTTACACAAATATTTTGATTATAGCAAACAAAACATCTATCTATTTTTTTTCTTTGATATTTGTTCATCAAAAATTTATTACCTTTGCGAGGTATAAAATAAAAATTTAATGATTTATGAGTAAAATAATTTTGATAACAGGTGCCACTTCGGGTATTGGAGAGGCTTCGGCAAGGATTTTTGCAAAAAACGGTTACAATCTAATCATCACAGGCAGACGCGACGAGAGACTACAGAGGCTCAAAGCGGAGCTTGAGTTGGCACACGGCATTCGCTGCCTTACGCTCTGCTTCGACGTTCGCAACCAGCAAGAGGTAGAGCAGGCTATCGGCTCGCTGCCAGAGGAGTGGCAGGCGATAGATGTGTTGCTCAACAATGCCGGACTTGCCGTAGGGCGCGGACATATTCAAGACGGCGAGCTCGACGACTGGGAGCGAATGATCGACACCAACGTCAAAGGGTTGCTCTACGTGAGCCACGCTGTGATACCACTGCTTATCCGCAGAAACAAGGGGCATATCATCAATATCGCCTCTATCGCCAGCCGCGAGGTTTACGAAATGGGTAATGTATATTGTGCTACCAAATACGCCGTGAAGGCTCTGAGCAGAGGAATGAGAATTGATCTGCTCAAACACAACATTAAGGTAACAGACATCAGTCCCGGAGCTGTCGAGACAGAGTTCTCTATAGTGCGATACAAAGGCGATAAAGAGCGTGCCGACAGCACCTACAAAGGCTTTAAGCCACTCGTGGGAGCAGACATCGCTGAGTGTATCTACTTTGCGGCTTCGCTGCCAGAGCATGTCTGCATCAACGATATGCTGATAACGCCTACAGCACAGGCTACAAGCTCTATTTTCAATAAACAGTAAAAATCTATGTTCAGACCGAGTTACATATTTGAGGTCTCTTGGGAGGTCTGCAACAAGGTTGGCGGGATTTACACCGTTTTGGCTACGCGAGCCAAGACGATGGTCGAAGGGTTTGGCAAGAATAATGTTGTCTTTGTAGGTCCGTTTTTCAATCAAAATGCTTTGCCGAAGGACTTTTCGCCTACCAAAGCCCAAAAGTTCGAGGATTTTAAGCGACACGTCGCGGAGAAGTACGGCTTGGAAATCCTCATAGGCAGGTGGCAGGTGCCGGGTAAGCCTTTGGCTATACTTGTGGACTTCACGCCGCTCTACGAGCAAAAGAACCAAATTTACGGGAAGTTTTGGGAGAGGTTTGGGGTAAATTCTCTGAACGCCTACGGCGACTACGATGAGGCTTCGATGTTTGGCTACGCTTCGGGTGTGGTGATAGCTGAGTTTTCGGAGTATTTCGGGGTAAAAGACTCTCAGGTGGCTCACTTCAACGAGTGGATGACCGCTTTTGGACTCTTTTACATCAAAGCTTTTGCTCCGCATATTCGCACACTATTTACCACTCACGCTACCACTATTGGACGGAGCATTGCAGGCAACGGCAAGCCTCTCTACCAGTATCTGCAAGCCTACCAAGGCGACCAGATGGCTCATGAGCTAAACGTGGAGGCTAAGCACTCAGCCGAGAAGCAGGCTGCACACCACGCCGACTGCTTTACTACCGTTAGCCAAATAACCGCTGAGGAGTGCGAGGTGTTGCTCGATAAGCGACCCGATGTAGTAACTCCCAATGGCTTTGAACTCGATTTTGTGCCTCAGGCTGATGAATATCAGAAAAAGCGTTTGAAAGCAAGAAATGCGTTGAAACGTTTGGCGGAAAAGACTTTGGGATACAAGCTATCTGAAAACCCATGCTTTATTGGAATTTCAGGACGATATGAGTATAAAAACAAAGGGATTGACGTCTTTATAGATGTGATAAACCACCTAAGAGGGAGCTCTGATTTAGAGCGAGAGGTGGTGGCTTTTATCATAGTGCCTGCGTGGATAAAAGAGGGGTGCTACAGCAACTCCAAGTTTGCCACAACCGCTTTGGTGCAGGAGTCGTCTGACCTAACGCTGAACTATATCATGCAAAAGGGTTTCGACAATGCTAAGGAGAGCAAGGCGAAAATCATATTTATCCCGACTTATCTCGATGGCAAAGATGGAGTTATGAACATGCCGTACTACGACATCTTGATAGGACTTGACCTAACGCTTTTCCCGTCGTACTACGAGCCGTGGGGTTATACACCGATGGAGAGTGCCGCCTTTGGCATTCCTACGCTGACTACATCGCTTTCGGGTTTTGGTCGTTGGGTGCGTGGCAAGGCGAACTCCACGCAGATAGAGCACGGCGTAGCGGTGATAGAGCGGACAGAGAGTAACTATTTTCAAGTTGTCGAAGATGGTCGCAACGAGATACTGAAGTTTATCTCAGCCACTGAGCCAGAGCAGCATAGAATCCGCCTCAACGCATCAAAAATAGCAAAAAAGGCTACTTGGGACAAGTTTTTCTGCCACTACGAAAAGGCGTATCATATTGCTCTGAAAGGGAAAAGATAGATGAAATAAAAGTGTTTGAATAAATAAAAATCCAAATAAATATGAAACATTTAAGCAAGTTAATCCTAATATCCATTGCGTTACTGTGTGCTTAATTTGCAGATGGTGGCAATGAAAAAGTAACCGTATATTTTTATTCGTATCACTATGATATTCAGAAAAGAAACAAGCTGGTTGCCGAAAAGCAACTGCCGTTTTTCTTTGAATACAAGGAGGTGTCAGACGGAGACAACGTATTGGACTGTTCGGACACAGTCGAAGTGGTTAGTTTGATAAACAACGGAGATACCACAAATGTGTTTGTGAATGACAACAATTGTGAAGAGTATTTCAGCGAAGTTTCCAAAGTTTACGACAAAACTAACGGCGACTACTACATAGTGGTTGTCTCAGAGGATATTGTCGGTCTCGACTATTTTATACTCATAAGAGAGTCGCCACTTAGAGTCTATATTTCCGAGAAATACAATATGCAGGCAGAGCCTTATGATTTTATAGAGCAGTCGATAAATTTTAAGAAAAATAGTATAGGTATCCACTATTTGGAACAAGATTTAAAAGGTAAAGTTAAGTTTTCGCCTCTGACAACAGACAACAACAAAAAACACTCCACAATCAAAAACTGACTGAGGAGTGTTTTTGTTATTAACCTATTGTCTAAATCAATAGTTCTCCGCTTTGAGTTGGAAGTAAGCTCTGTCGTGCAGACATACTGGGCACTTTGCAGGAGCCTCTTTGCCAATCACGATATGGCCGCAGTTGATGCAGTGCCAGATAGCGTCACCGTCTCTTGAGAATACGAGCTTATCCTCTACGTTCTTCAGAAGTTTACGATAGCGTGCCTCGTGCTCTTTCTCAATCTTAGCAACCTGCTCAAACAGGATAGCGATGCGAGTGAAACGCTCCTCTCTTGCCTCTTTTGCCATACGATCGTACATGTCTGTCCACTCGTAGTTTTCGCCTTCAGCAGCATCGAGTAGGTTAGCAGCGGTGTCTGAAATTTCGCCACCGTTTAGCTCTTTGTACCAAAGTTTAGCGTGCTCTCTCTCGTTGTCAGCAGTCTCTTCGAATATCTGAGCAATCTGAACATAGCCATCTTTTCTTGCCTTAGAAGCGAAGTAAGTGTATTTGTTACGCGCCATGCTCTCGCCTGCAAATGCCTCTTGCAGGTTCTTTTCGGTCTTTGTTCCTTTAAGTTCTTTCATCTTTTTTAATGGATTTTAATTTTTTATAATATAATAAATGTAATTTTCTGTAGTGCAAAGATAATGAAATTATTCCAAAATACAATTTGATTGTGTCTATAGCTTATATTTTT
>CAYFSY010000028.1:12771-15020 GCA_964345905.1 uncultured Paludibacteraceae bacterium
AGTCAATTACACCTATCAGAGATGCCGAAGTGGCAGACTCCACCTTTACATTTACGTACTGACCAATCTTTGTATTCTCTTTTGGGAAAATCACCACCTTGTTTTGCGAAGTCCTGCCGTAGAAGTCGTCTTTTGAACGCTTAGAGTAGCCCTCTACGAGTACCTCGAAGGTTTTGCCAATATCGCGGAGGTTGTTCCTCAGGCTCATCTCGTTTTGTAGAGCGATGATGCGGTTTAGGCGTTCGATTTTTATCTCCTCTGGAATGTCGTCTGGCAGGTGCTTGGCGGCAAATGTTCCAGGACGCTCCGAGTATTTGAACATAAATGCCATATCACAGCCTACCCACTCCATAAGCGAAAGCGTGTCCTCGAAATCCTGCTCCGTTTCGCCTGAGAATCCACAAAAGACATCGGTGCCGAGAGCCACATTTGGAATGGTAGAGCGGATATCCTCAATCAACCTCATGTAGCCCTCGCGGGTGTATTTTCGCTTCATTTTCTCTAAAATCGCGTTGCTACCACTCTGCACAGGCAGGTGGATAAACTTGCAGATATTGTGATGTTTTGCTATAACCTCCAGGGTCTCGTGGCTCATATCTTTTGGATGCGGCGAGGTGAAGCGTATTCGCATGTCGGGCACAGCCAAAGCCACTCTCTCCAAAAGTTTGGCAAAGTTTACGCTCTCAGTTTCGCTCTGGAAGTTGTAGGAGTTTACATTCTGTCCTAGCAGGGTAACCTCTTTGTAGCCATTTTTTTGCAGATTTTCTACTTCGCTGATAATGCTCTCTACATCTCTACTTCTCTCTCTGCCACGAGTGTATGGCACAATGCAGTACGAACAGAAATTGTTGCAACCACGCATAATCGAGACAAAACCCAATATCGATTTTCCAATCCTTGCTGGCATCACGTCTCGGTAGGTTTCGGTCTTTGAAAGCTCAATGTTTATCGCCTTTTCGCCACTCTCTACTGCACCCACGAGGTTTGGCAGGTCAAGGTATGAGTCTGGTCCTGCTACGAAGTCCACGTTGTGGTTCTCTATAAGTTCGTCTTGCATACGCGCTGCCATGCAGCCTATTACTCCTATGTTTAGGTCGCGATTATGCTTCCTTAGCGAATGGAAGTATTGCAGGCGTGCAAGCACTCGCTGCTCGGCATTGTCGCGGACAGAGCAGGTGTTTACCATTATCAGGTCAGCCTCTCTTTCGTCGTCGGTAAGCTCATAGCCGTCGCCTTGCATTATCGCTGCAACTACCTCGCTATCAGCTACGTTCATCTGGCATCCGTATGTCTCTATCTTGAGTTTTTTCATTATTTTTTTGTAGTTAAAATTGTTGTTTTTTTTGAGAAGAAAAGTCAAAAAAAATCAGGTGCAAAATTACACTTTTTTGAGGACTTATCAATTAGAATGTTCCTTTATCTATTCGCATTTATGATTTTTGATATAAAAAAAGGGCAATCTTTTATTGGATTAGCCCTCAATATCAAACATCAACTGTTTATTCCCATTTTCTATCTCTCTGTCCGCGTGATTTGTCGCGGTTGTCTGAGCGACGGCGGTGGTCTGAACCTCCGCGTGGCTTGTCTCCTCCAGTGCGAGCAGGTCTTGGAGCTGGCTCTACCCAACCCTCTGGTGCCTCTTTCAGAGCACGAGTAGATAGGCGGAATTTGCCAGTTTTTGGGTCAATGTCAACGAGTTTTACATCGAAGTCGTCGCCCTCTTTGATGCCTGTCTGCTCTACGGTTTCAAACTTCATGTAGTCAATCTCCGAGATGTGGAGCAAGCCCTCTTTACCCGGCATAAATTCAACAAAGAATCCGTATGGCATCACAGACTTCACTGTAGCGTGATAAACCTTGCCAGCCTCTGGCAGGTCTGTTATGCGTTTTACACGAGCGATAGCAGCCTCGATAACATCGCGGTTTGCTGCTGCAATCTCTACGATACCAACTTCGCCCTCCTCCTCAATAGAGATAGTAGCACCTGTATCTGCCTGTATGCCTTGGATAATCTTTCCTTGAGGTCCGATAACAGCACCGATAAGTTCCTTCGGAATGCGTAGAACCTCTATGCGTGGAACGTGTGGCTTCAGGTCTGGACGTGGCTCAGAGATAGTCTCTGACATTTTGTCCAAGATATGCATTCTGCCCTCACGAGCCTGATTTAGAGCGTTCTCCAAAATCTCGTAAGAGAGTCCGTCACCCTTTATATCCATCTGAGTTGCAGTGATACCGTCGCGTGTGCCTGG
>CAYFSY010000029.1:0-14101 GCA_964345905.1 uncultured Paludibacteraceae bacterium
CTCGATGAGTCCGCGGATATAGATTTTTTTGCCAAACTCTGCTTCTGCCGTGCCTCTGGCAATCTCCATGATATACGACAAACTCTCCGCATCGCAACCCGATAAAAGCATAAGGAACTCTTCTTTCGAAAGAGTTCCATTACGCTTTAGTTTATCGATAAGAGCTATCATATTCTCTTAAATCTCATGGAAATCAATATGTCTCGGTGCGCTGGCTCAGGTCTTTTTCGAGCTGACGGCTACCCGAAACGATGTCGTTGTGCGAGCAAGGTCCTGTGATACAGCCTCCTGCACAAGCCATTACCTCTACAAAGTTGCCGTTGACCTTCTGAGTCTTGCCAAACGAGCGTAGCAGAGCAATGTTTCGCTTGTTGAGGTCGGCAATCTCTATGCCGCGAACCTTTGAGGCGTCATCTTTCAGGTAAGACTTTACTGCTGCCATCACTCCGCCACCTTTTGCAAATGCGTGAGCCTCGCGTACAGACGTAAACTTAGGAGAAAATGCATCTATCTTCTCGAACTCGATGCCAAAACCTGCAAATACTGAACCTAGCTCTTCGAATGTCATCACGTGGTCCACTGCCTCGTCTCCACGTGCCTCTTTGCGTTTAGCTAAGCAAGGTCCAAGGAATACAACCTTCGCATTCGGACGCTGCTTTTTAACAATCCTTGCTGCGTAGTACATTGGAGAACCTGTGGCAGAGACAAACGGCTGAATGTCTGGTATATGCTTGCGAGTGAGTTCTATGTACGACGGACAGCAAGAGGTAGTCATAAATGGCTGACCCTCTTCGAGCTTTTCGAGTAGCTCGTGTGCCTCGTGGCTGATAGTCTGCATCGCTCCCTCTGCCACCTCTACTACATCGGTAAATCCTATGGCTTTGCAAGCACCATAAACCTGCTCAATAGTGGTGTTGAATTGTCCGAGGATAGCTGGTGCCAAGATAGCCACCACCTCCTCACCTCTGCGGATGCTTTCGAGTACGTCAAACACTTGCGAGATCTCAAATATTGCACCGAAAGGACAAGCGTTCACACACTTTCCGCAGTAAATACACTTGCTCTCGTCGATATGCTCAATGCCGTTTTCGTCTTTGCTGATAGCCTTTACAGGACAAGCCTCTTCGCAAGGAACAGGAATATATACGATTGCGTGGTATGGACAGCTCTTCTGGCAGATGCCACAGCTGATACACTTGTCGTGGTCTATCATCGCCTGACCATTCTTTTTGAAAGTAATCGCATCTTTAGGACAATTGTGTTCGCAGGCACGAGCTACACAGCCACGGCAGAGGTTTGTAATCTCGTAATTAACCTCCACACAAGAGGAACAAGCGTCGTCTATGACGCAGAGCAGATTCTCTTTGTTGGACTGTATGCGGTTCAGCGCATCTTTAGCGTAGGCAGAGAGCGGTTTTAGCTCGTCGTCTTCGTCTGTCATATCAAAGCCAAGTAGTGGCAGAGATTTATACTTCCAGACAGCACGCTCTTTGTGTATGCAGCAACGGTCTATATCTTTAGAGTGCTTAGGTACATTTTCGATAGGCATTCTATCTATTTTCTCTACTAACTCGCCATCTTTCCACAATTTCACGAGTTGTGCCAAAAGTTGATGGCGAACGATCATCACATTATTGGTAAAAGCCATATAATTCTAATTTCTAGTTTTTCTCTTTTTAATAATCAATTTATAATTTATTTCATTTCTAAATTCTCAAGAAATCATTTTCCCAAACACTTCTGATACTGCTCGATTGTCTTTTCCAAACCGAGATATAGAGCGTCTGCAATGAGTGCATGACCGATACTAACCTCCGATAGAATTGGAATTCGAGTAGCAAAAAACCTAAGGTTTTCGAGGCTGAGGTCGTGCCCTGCGTTAATCTTTAAGCCATTTTTATGAGCCACCTCTGCTGCCAATACGAAATCTTTGATAGCCTCCTCTGGATTGGTCTTATACATTGCTGCATAAGGCTCTGTGTAGAGTTCGATGCGGTCTGTATTGGTCTTGGCAGCCGCCTCTATGTTTTTGATGTCTGTGCCTACGAAAATCGACACTCGCACACCGAAATCCTTGAAGTGAGCCACCATATCGCTCAGATACTGCTGGTGCGCTATGCAGTCCCAACCCGCATTTGATGTGAGAGCTCCCTCGCCGTCTGGCACAAGTGTAACTTGGTGAGGCTTTACACGCTCGATGAGGTCAACAAACTTGCCTGTCTGCGGATTTCCCTCGATATTGAACTCAGTGCTAATGTGCGACTTTAGCGTGATTGCATCTGAATATCTGATGTGTCGCTCGTCGGGACGTGGGTGCACAGTGATGCCGTCTGCACCAAACCTTTCGCAGTCTAATGCTACTTGCAATACGTTTGGCACATCGCCTCCGCGAGAGTTGCGCAGAGTGGCTATTTTATTGACATTTACACTTAATTTTATCATTTCCCAAAAATCTATATATCTCCTATTATTTGTCGAAAGCACTGATAATTGCAAGGAAGTCAGCCGCTTTCAGCGAAGCCCCGCCGATGAGTCCGCCATCTACGTCTGGCTTAGAGAAAAGCTCTTTGGCATTGCCCGGATTGCAGCTGCCTCCGTAGAGGATTGTAGTGTCATCTGCCACAGCCTTGTTGTAGCGTTTCTCTATCAACTGACGTATGTAGGCGTGAATCTCTTGAGCTTGGTCTGATGTAGCTGTAAGTCCTGTGCCGATAGCCCAAACAGGCTCGTAGGCAATCACAACCTTGCGAAAATCCTCCTCCGAGAGGTCGAATACCGAACCCTCGAGCTGTGCCTTTACGATGTTGTTTTGGTTGCCTGCCTCGCGCTCTCCTTTAGTCTCGCCAATGCAGAATATCGGACGAAGCCCTGCCTGCAGAGCCAGCTCCACCTTGTCTTTTAGGATTTTGTAGTTCTCCGAATAGTAGGTGCGTCTCTCAGAGTGGCCTATGATGCAATACTTCGCACCTGTAGAGGCTACCATTTCTGCCGAAACCTCGCCTGTGTATGCTCCCGAAGGCTTGTCGGCACAATTCTCTGCCGAAAGCTCTACCTTAGTGCCTTTAATCAACTCTGCAAGTGTAGCAAGGTGGATAAACGGCGTGCCAATTATCACATCGCAATTAGGAGTTTTCCCAGCCAGCAAATCTTTTATCTCTGTAGCCAAAGCTACGCCCTCTTGTAGGGTCTTGTTCATCTTCCAGTTTCCTGCAACAATATTCTTTCTCATAACTGTATCCTTTATTTTTAGTTGTTTAAAATCACATTATCAAATAGAACCGCATTATTAGAGGTAAACCTCTTAAAAGCCTTCTCGCTCTTGTTGGCGTTCCATTTATCCACTACCGTGCCGCCTTTCAGCACCAGCACTCCCGGGTTTGCTCTTACCATCGTTTTCAGTGGAATCGCATCTACGATGTAGAATGGGAATAGCACCTGATTGGTCTGCGAGAATCGCTCTATTTCAGCTGGTGTAGAGGCGGTGAGTCCCACTACTTGGCAGCCCTTTTCGCTCATCTGCGCATAGATGTTGTTTAGCTCGGCAATGTTGTCTGTTTTTGTCAAGTTTAGATCATACATTACAAAGAGGAACACATAATTTTCATCATACAAAATATCGTCTGTAACGTCGCCATACTCGGGGTCGATTATCGCCAAATCGTGGATTGGTGGCTCGTAGCCCTTCTTTATCAGTTTGGTGTTCTGAGAGACGTACTCCCAGTTGATAGTGTCGTTCCAAGGAGCGTCTGCCAGCGTGGCAAAGAGCTGTTCTTCGCCTGTGTTTTTATTTTTGTAGATAAATGATGTCTCAAATTCGTCCAGCTCCGCACCTTCGGGTATCTCCATCTGCTCAGGAATGTTTTTACCAATGGCATATGGCATAAAGTCTATAATAGGTAGATTCTTTAGGCTATGAACCGAGACTACCACCGAAAAGCCAAATATTACTATTATCAGAATCCAGCTGATAAGTGGTTTGAATAGTGGCTTATGGTACTTTTCAAAATAAAGTATCAAGATTACCATTACTAGAAGTGCAATGTTTTTGTAGAACGTAGCCCAGTTGCTTATCTTCAGAGCTTCACCGAAGCAGCCACAGTCTGATACAGCATTGGTTACAGCAAGCCATAGGGTTATTGGAGTCATCAGAAGCATAAATAGAAGTCCGAACCACGACGATAGCTTAACCTTTATGCCAAACACCATACACACTCCTATGGTAAACTCTGCTGCAATCATAGCTATAGCTATTGCCAGTACAGGGTAGTATGGTTGAGGTAGTCCCATGGCTTGTAGGTAGTCGAGCATTTTGTAGGTGTGTCCGAGTGGGTCTATCGCCTTTACAAAGCCCGAATAGATAAACACTGCTCCGAAGAGTATGCGTAGAATCCAGCCCACGATGCGGAATGATTTTGCCTGCTCCTGCTTTACTATTTTGGTCTGAATCTCTTTGTTTATATTGTCAATTTTCTGTTTTAACATCTTTTTTTATTGAATTTATAATAATAAAATGGTTTGATATATGTATTTTAAGCTTATCTTTCTTTAACGAAATAAAAAGAACTGCAAAGTTAATACAATTTCGGTAAAAAAACAAACAGATTCAGTAGCAAGGTCGTTGCCTATGGTGGCAATAGTTATTGTGTTGAATAGCACTTGTTACCAAACTGTTATGTTGTCTCGCTTGCGCTTGTCGTACTTGAGGTCGCGCAGCATAGCGGCGTTGGCTCCGATTGTAACCATAAATGATTTGTAGTAGCCAACAGGCGTTACCGAAGCCGTTAGTCTCCAGCAGTGAAGGTGGCGAGTTAGGTTGAATGACATCGAAGTTAGTGCAACTTTTTTTAGTAATATCAGAGATGCAGAGTAGCCTATCTGCCAGTTGCTTGTGGGGTTGACGTAACCCGAAAGTCCAAGCACGCCTTCTCGGAAGTCACGCTTATACTCCATTTTCTCGAAGTCAAACTCAGTTGTTTTGCCCCAACCCACACCGATGTTGAAAGCCAAGCTCCACTGTACATTAGGCTTTTGGTAGCCTTCTGCGTCGTCTTCTATATTTCGATTTTCGAGTATCGTAGAGTCATTCTGATGTTGCGAAGGGTCGAGGTTGAAGTCCTGAGTAGGGTTGTTTGGGTCAGGGTTGTTTGGGTCGTATTGGTTGTTTTGCTCGCCTCTTTTCTTATCTTTTTTCTTGAAAGTAGAGTTGTTTATTGTGTAAGCGAAGTTGGCAGCAGTGCCTGTAAACCAAGGCGCTTTGCCGTTTTTCCAGCGATATTGGTTGATTTTGACAGGATTACCATTTTTGTCTAAACCATACATGTATGGTTCAAACGTGGTGGCAAGAGTGATAGAGTAGTTGTTGGTGATTTTTAGTCGAATACTAGCACGAATATCCTCCATGCGAAGCGAATCGGCAATGAAGTTGTAACCGCCGCTCAGATTGAAGTTGTCTATCAGCGATATTTTTTTATAAACGATAGTGTTCGTAGTGTCGGAGGCAAGTTTGTCTTTTACCTTCATCTCAAGGTTATTGTCCAAAGTGACGTTTAGTCGTCCGTTTTTACCTCGTCCTGGCACTCCATACTTGCCTGCTGCAAACGGCGAATATACCACCTCGCGGATTTCAGTTTCGCCTGTAGAGGGGTTTAGAATAGTCTGGGTGTAGGCTTCGTACATCTTCCACTTTGGTTCAGAGAAGTCAGGAGTATATGAGAAGTTTATGCTTGGCTTGAATACGTGGCGAATATCGCCGATTCCCAAAGCGTCTTTTATCTTCTTTATCGGTGAATAGAATCCATATAGTGTAGTTGATAGCGATACACCAGTAGAGAAGTCGTAAGCGCGGTAGAAGCCACTGATAGTGTCGTATTCAACTATCTGTTCGGCATCGTTCCAGCTCTGATTAATTTTTTTGAAGTACCAACGCTCTTTGTATGTAAATCTTGGGGTTATGTTCAGATATTTAAGTACTGTCAGCGGCATGCTTATTTGTGGTGAGTGCATAATGCCATTTTGCCACTCTTTTGCAAAATTCGATTTCAGCACTCTATTCTCTTTGCCATTGAAGCTATTAGAAAACTCCATTGAGTATGAGAAAGAGAATTTTTCGTAGAAACGCTCCTTGCCAATTCTATTTTTTCTTTTGAATGGATAAATAGTAGATAAGTCCATACGGAATGTTGGTAGAGTCAGGTTAATTGAAGAGTCTCGTACACTCTGACGAACGCTTGCGTTTACCGAAAAGCTGATAGGTGCATTTGGCACTCTTTGCGTGAAGTTTATAGATGATGAGGTCTCTGCCTGGCTTTGTAGTGCGGGGTTGTAGTTGTAGTCTATGCTATTTTTATTGTAGCCGTTTGTGAAAAAGTTTACCGAAGCCGAAAAGGTAGAAAAAGCGCTGGCTTTTGGGTCTTGGCGGTGAGTCCAATCTATTCTGAAGTCTTTGTTGACATTGTATCCGGGTAAATCTTTTTCTCCACGCACAATATTATTGTACTGTATATTTACGCTTCCGTCGAATTTATATCGCTTGCGATAGTTGCTCGAAAGTTGTAGTCCCCAAGAGCCTTTTGTATATATATCTCCTGTCAAAGCAAGGTCGAAGTAGTCGTTTATTGCGAAGTAGTATCCTCCATTTTTCAGGAAAAATCCAGCTTCCATTTCGTCGCCATACGATGGCATTATTATTCCCGACGAGTATCTTGAAGTGAACGGGAAAAATCCAAACGGCACAGCCAAAGGCAACGGCACGTCTTCGACTATCATATATGCTGGTCCGGCAGCCACGTAGCCGTCTGGCTTCACACGCGCTTTAGTCAGTCTCATATAGAAGTGTGGGTGCTGGGTGTTGCCGCAGCTTGTATATTTGCCATCTTTCATGTTCATACAGCCGTCTGTCAGTTTTTTAGTTTTGTCGGCAATTATGTATCCTTCGCCCTCTTGGGTTGTGGCACCTCTGATATAGCCCTTTTCGGTTTTGAAGTTGTAGTTTATCTCTTTGGCTCGGTACTCTTGTCCGCCATCCATAAATATAGGCTCACCTATCATTTTCCCGGTAGTGTCAGGCACCCCGATAGCACGGAAAGCATTACTATCCATATTTACATAGATAAAATCCGCCATAACCTCTTTCTGAGTAGCCTCTTTGTATACCATTTTGCCTTCGCGGTACAGAAAAGCTTGTCCATCAGCTGTTATCACAATTGAGTCCGCTGCCGAAACCTCTACAGGATACTCAAATTCAGACTTTTTTTTGATTTTTTGTGGGACGCTATCTATGGTAGATGTGTCTCTTACGGTTGAATCTAAGTTGTTGTTCAAAAGACCCATTTTGTCTAACTTGCTGACCCTTTTTGAGTTAATTTGACCTGATGCAGGGGGTTTGGTAGAATCAATTTTTGTAGAGTCTATTTTTGTAGAAATGCTATCTTGCAATAATGAATACAATCGCCCCGCGTGGCTGTCAGCCTGCACTTTCGGTAGTGCAAAGAATAGGCACGCAGAGAATAGAATTATGCTAAAAATGGCTTTTCGGCTCAAACTCAAATTAAAACAATAAAGTGTTGTTATAACAAAATAAACTGCAAAGTTAAACAATAATACTGACTTGCAAAGAGTGAAATAGTTAAAAAAATCTTAACTTTGCACTCTATTTTTTATAAAATAAAAATTTTATGCAGTTGCTTGGCAATAAATCTCAGCTTTCTAAGGTGCCTACAGTGGCAACGATTGGTTTTTTCGATGGTTTTCACCTTGGGCATAAATTTCTTGTGGAAAAGGTAAAAGATTATGCAACATTACATGGATTTAAATCACTTGTAGTAACATTCTCTGAGCATCCAAAAAATGTAATTTTAAATCGTAGCGAGGTGAAACTCATCTCTACCTGCTCTGAAAAACAACAGTTGATAGAGTACTCAGGAGTAGATTTTTGTCTTATGATGAATTTTAACTTGGAGCTTTCTCGTCTTACTGCAAAAGAGTTTTTGCAGTTTCTGAAAGAAAACTTTTGTCTGCACACGCTTTTTGTTGGCTATGACCACACCTTTGGTTCGGATAAGATACGTGATTTTTCTACTATAAAACATATTTGTCAGACAATAGGCATAGAGGCTATAAAAGTAGAACCTTTACTGAAAAATGGCTCTGCAATTAGTTCGTCGAGAATACGCAAGTTGCTTGGGGATGGGTGTGTTGGAGAGGCTTCTGAGCTTTTGGGGTACGACTACCAGCTATACGGCGAGGTGGTTAATGGTTTTCAGAATGGCAAAAAGATAGGATTCCCTACAGCAAATATTTCCGTTTCGCAAGAAAAACTTTTACCCAAGCAAGGCGTTTATGCGGCAGAGATTGAGCTGCAGGGTAAAAGCTTGCAAGGGATGATGAATATAGGGAGTCGTCCTACTATGAACGGTGCCTCTATAAGTGTCGAAGTAAATATATTTAACTTTGATAAGGATATTTATGGTGAGTGTATAACTGTTTTTCCAAAAAAGTTTATACGCGAAGAGGTGAAATTTAATGGATTGGAATCCCTTAAGAATCAGCTTATTAGCGACAGGGAGAAAATAATTTCTATTTTAAATTGCTGAAATTGCAAAAAAAATTGTACTTTTGCCGAAATTTTTAGTTAAGGTGCTTAATTATGTCCGAAAGAGAGTCTTATTTGCTGAAGATTAAAGATTTACCTATAGGGATCCACGAATTCAACTATGTTTTAAACGAGGTTTTTTTTGACATAATGGAGTTTGCAGAAGATGTCTCAGGAGATCTACTGGCGGCGGTAAGAGTACATAAGCAGCTGACTATGACGGTTTTAGAGGTGTCTTTGAGTGGCGAGGTGAGAATTCCTTGCGATAGATGTTTAGATAAGATGTCTCTTAAGGTTTTGTCTGAAGAGGAGTTTGCTCTGAAGACAGATGAAGCAGGTAATTTGCTGAATGAAGATGAATTTGATTTTCAGTTTGAAGACGAAGCTAGAGATTTGGCAGTGTTTTTTTACGAAGAGAGAATGTTGAGTAGCCCAATTCAGAAGACACACGAGGAGGGAGGTTGTAATGAAAATATGATGCGAATACTTGCTCGCTACACAAAGCAAGAAATAGAGGAAAATAAACCTGAGACCGACCCACGTTGGGAAGCTCTCAAAGATATATTGAAAGATATTTAGTGATAATTTAAAAAAAATAGTAATTTTATGGCACATCCAAAAAGAAGACAATCGAAGACAAGACAGGCAAAACGCCGCACACACGATAAGGCAGTAGCTCCAACATTGGCTGTATGCTCACACTGTGGTGCAATTCATGTCTATCATACCGTTTGTCCAGAATGTGGTTATTATCGTGGAAAGCTTGCTATTGAAAAGACAGAGGCTTAAAAAACGTTACCACAAAAAAAGAAAGACCGCTCCTAGCTCAGAATCCTGATAGGAGTGGTTTTTATTTTGTCTTAATCTTGACCTCGCCATCAGAGAAGATGATATCAAAATTACCTTTGGAATTGAATCTGTCGGCAGATGGTATGATCTTCCCATCTTGTCGAATCAGCGTGTAACCCTTTTTTAGAATGTTTTGGGGCGAAAGTAGGCTAAGGCTCTTTTCTGCAAAGCTAACTCTGGAATATTGCCTCTCTATAAGCTGTTTAGATAGTTTGGGTATCTCTGTAGAGTAGCGCTCTACTGTGGCTCTGCTCGAAAGGATTTGGTTGCGAGCTAGGGTTTTTACTGCAAACGAACTGTTTTCGAGCCTTTGTAGAGTTTGGCTAATGCCACTTCTTGAGTGTAGAGCTAGATTGTAAGCCAAGTGGTCGATCTGTTGCCTCTCCGTAGTAGTAAAACTCTTTAGTAATTCTACAATACTATCCCTCAGCGAAGCAATTCTAATATCTTGTTCTTCGAAGCATGATATCAGAAACTCGGCTACAGCCGTTGGAGTCTTAAGGCTATGGTTTGCTACAAGGTCTATCACTGTCTCTTCTCGCTGGTGTCCTATGCCGCTAAGTACGGGTAGTGGGAATTGTGTTATATTCATGGCTATCTCGTATGAGTTGAAGGCGTCGAGATCGGCTGTGGCTCCGCCTCCACGAATTATTGCCACCACGTCGAACTCATCTGCTCGCTCGAAAATCTGGTCTAAGGCAGCCACAACAGCCGTTTCGGTCTCTTTGCCCTGCATCTTTGCTCCAAAGAGCTCTATGTGAAATCCATAGCCTCCGCTGTTCTCTTGCAGCTGGTGGTAGAAATCCTCCAGGCCTGCAGCAGTGGTAGATGATATTACGGCTACTCTTTTTGGCAGAGTTGGGAAATCCAGCTCCTGATTCATCTTTAGAACGCCCTCCTCCTCAAGCCTTTTGATTATCTGAGCCTTTTCGGAGACGATTTTGCCAAGCGTGTACTCGGGGTTGATATCCACGATGTTGAAGCTGAAGCCGTAAATCTCATGAAAGGCGATGTTTGCCAATACCATCACTTGCATTCCTGCCGCCAGACTCCGTCCGGTTACCTGCTCGAAGTATGGCGAAAGCATAGCGTACTGGGTAGCCCAGATAGTAGCTCTCTGTCGAGCAATGATTTTTTGCTTTGAATCGCGCTCTATTAGTTCTAAGTAGCAGTGTCCATTAGATTGCACGCGTATCTCGCTAATCTCGGCGGTAATCCATATCGCCTCATAGAAAAGCTCCTGTACCAAATCTCGCAGAGCGAGGTTGATTTCCGAAAGTGAAAATGTTCTATCCATAACTGACTGCAAAGTTAAGATTTTCGCTCTACTTAATTCATCAATTCTACAAAAAAAGTAGTAACTTTGCACACTAAATTGTAAAAAACGAAAAATAGAATGAGTAAATCGAACGTGCCTACAGACTTTAGTCCGAAGTCTATCTATCCTACTATCAAAGAGTATGCGATGATAACTTTGGGAATATTTATCATGTCGTGTGGATGGAATTGGTTTCTGATTCCAAATGAAATAACTGGTGGTGGAGCCACAGGTTTTTCTGCAATTATTCACTATGCTACGGGGGTTCCTGTGTATGCTACTTTCTTTGTAGTTAACTTGGTGTTGGTGGCTATAGCTATAATAAAGCTTGGCTGGGGGTTTTCGTTGAAGACAATTTTTGGAGCAGGAATGACTACTGTAGCTCTGGCTTTAAATCAGATAAATGTGCGTATAGACGACCCTTTTATGGCAACCGTAGTGGGTGGTCTGCTTAATGGAGTGGGTCTTGGAATTGCTTTTCTGAACAATGGTAGCACAGGTGGCACGGATATTATAGCCAAGCTTGTTACTGCTAAGCGTAATATTACTATTGGCAAAGTGCTGTTGTACATAGATGTGTGTATAATTTCATCATCATATTTTCTACCAGATGGTTCGATAGAAAAGATTATCTACGGTTTCCTTACTATGGCTGTTACTACACTTACTGTAGATATTGTGATAAACGGAGTTCGTCAGAGCGTGCAGTTCTTCATATTTTCGTCTGAACCAGAAAAGATTGCAGACGCCATCACTACCCAGCTTGGGCGTGGAGTTACTGTGCTTGACGGACAAGGCTGGTACTCAAAAGAACCAGTAAAGGTGCTTACTACACTAGCAAGGAAACAAGAGTCTGTAAAGATTTTTAAAATCATCAAAGAGATAGATCCTGATGCTTTTGTCTCACAAACTTCCGCAATCGGTGTTTACGGTAAGGGGTTTGATGTGATAAAAACCAAGTAAAACCGTTTCAGCAGAAAGTTATGATAAAAGCAACAGGTATAGATAAGAGTTTCGGACAACTACAGGTGCTTCGCAATGTGTCGCTAGAGGTGCAGCCAAACGAGATTGTAACCATTACAGGTGCCTCTGGTGCTGGCAAAACAACGCTTTTGCAAATACTCGGTTCGCTTGATAAGCCAGATAGTGGCAAGGTGTGGATCGATGGCACAGATATATTTTCGCTGTCGCAGAGTAGGCTTTCGGAGTTTCGTAACCAGAAAATCGGTTTTGTATTTCAATTCCACCAACTCCTGCCTGAGTTTACGGCGATAGAGAATGCGATGTTCCCGATGCTGATAAAGACAGACAACTTTGACCGCGCAAGAGCCGAAGCCAAAGAGATACTCTCGTACCTTAACCTAAGCGACCGCCTCGAGCATAAGCCCAACGAACTCTCTGGTGGCGAAAAACAACGCGTGGCGATGGCTCGTGCATTGATAAACAAGCCCAAAGTGATTTTGGCAGACGAACCAAGCGGTTCGCTCGATAGCCACAACAAGTCGGAGTTACACCAGCTTCTGCTCAGAGTTCGCCAAGATTTTTCGACAACAATCCTTATCGTAACCCACGACAAAGAGCTCTCGCAAATCGCCGACCGCAACCTCGAAATGCGAGACGGACAGTTTGTGTAGCTTTGTTGTTACGCTATGGAAGCCTTAAACTTCTCGATTTTACCCTCCAACTCATCTCTCAACTCTTTGTTTGTTAGCTGATTGAGTTTGGTGTCGAAGTTTTCGTGAAACTTTGGCAAAGAGAATGTGTCAATAATATCCGCTCCAAATTCTGGCAAAACGCTTTTTGCAAACTCCATTACCCTTGCTCCTCCGAAGGCTCCGGGAGAGGTGCTCATCAAAAACATCTTTTTCTTTTTAAACACGTTCCTATCAACGCGGCTCGACCAGTCGAGGATATTTTTAAAAGCCACAGAGAATGTCCTGTTGTGCTCAGGGAATGAGCAGATGATAAAGTCGCAACTTTCAATATGTTTCAGGAAATCATGTATCTTTTCAGGTGTGCCGTTTTTCTCTCTATCTTCCGAAAAAACAGGCACTTCAAAGTCATTGATATCCAGTAGATTTACTTCATCTTTAGGAAAATGTGTAGTTACAAATTTCACTAATTGTTTGTTTATAGAAGTTGATGAATTACTTCCTGCAAAAGCTAATATCTTCATTTTGATTAATTCTTTATTTTGGGTTTATACTGTTTGCAAAGGTAGTTAAAATTTTGAATGCTTTTTGAGGAGTTTTAATTTTCTGTAAAACCGTGCTTTTTTAATTTTTCCAAATTCAGGTAGAACGCATATTTTTTTCGGTCATCTAATGTTTTTTTCCCTTGTACCACATCATCCATCACCTTCCACTTCCAATCTTCTAAAATACGCTTACGTCTATCCCAATCAACCATTTTTTGAATTAACTCTAAAGTGATTTCATTTGAGACTATATGATTGTTTTTCGGTTGTAATACATCTACTATGTTTTGTTCTTGCTCCGTTAGTTTATCAGCTTCTTCCAACAATTCAATATTGTGCTGGCAAACTTCCTCAAAAATAAACATTGCTTTGCTTCGATCAGTATCAGTTAGTTTTCTATTGTTTTTGACTTTATAGGCAATATCACTTGCTGCTGTTTGATGAAAAATTGATAAATATCCAGAATCTCGTCCCCATGCTTCAATTTTTTTCCACAAAACAAATGGAATTGAGCGAATAATCCCCTCTTCATGCTTTTGAGCTTCTTCTACGTTTTTGTCATCAGTTATAACATTTCGTTTTGGCGGATTTTTTTCATCTATCAAATCTGCCTTTATTTCATTAATGTTGAAACTCCACGTGTTTGCTTTTACTTCTTCCCAACACTCCTCTTTCTTTGCCCATTCAATATAGTGTGTTACGGGAGAGTTATCCAAAATAAACTGATTGACTTGCTTCATTAAATCATATATGCAGTCGGATAATGTTTGTGAAATTTTTTGATTTTTCCATATTTTAAATAGGTCTAACTTGTTGTTTGTTAGAATATTGATCAAAGATAAAGTATAAGGTACAACTACTTGTCGTAATTCGCCAATATTGTAATCATTTAGTTTTGTTCCATAACGTTTTTCGGCAGTTTTGAATAAAATACATTTTGCGATAGCATCTTCAAAATATACATTGTTTATTTTTTTTATATTATCGGGGACGTTATCATTAATAAACCTTGCGTAATTTTTTTCATTTCCTCGCACCACTATATTGGGACTAATTACTAGTTTTTTGCCATCATATATTTCTTGATAGGCATTAATATATTTTGCAAGTTCTACCTTAGAAAACATTTGATTTTTGGGATATTTTA
>CAYFSY010000030.1:0-14064 GCA_964345905.1 uncultured Paludibacteraceae bacterium
TGTTCTCTACATTATGCGCAAGCCGTCCGGCTCCGTACTCAACAGACTTCGAGAGCGATCTGCTAAACCAGATACCACTCTGTTGGTCTCAAATAGCACAGGATGGAGGCGTAGAGGGTTCATATAATGCTTATGTAAAACTTGATGCAACAGGCAATAAAGTCCTAACACTAGACTCTTACAGACTGTATGCAGGCACAGATAGTGCTGCCTCAACCCTACTATATGCAATATTGCCATATCTAACTGATCCAATCAATACACTGCAAGTGTCATTCACCGTAATTGGTGACGCTGGTAAAAAGGTTTGGATTACTCCAATGAGGCAATCCGGCTCTGGAGTGGCTCCTTTGAACAACATCCGTTCGTTTGCAGCTTCTCCTGAAGGCAATAACTACACACAAGTTCTAAGTGGAGTAGCAACCAATGCTATAGCGATATCATTCCTTGCTCAAGGAGACGACAATGGAATCGGTTCTGTAGGCATAGATAATATTAATGTAGAGGTAGCCGATATGTGTATGCCTCCAAACTCAGTTAGTCATGAAAATGTCACAGACAATAGTGTTCGTATCAAGTGGGATTCTCCATACTATGGTAGCCAAACTTGGAATATAGCAGTAACTACTGTGGATATGAGTGGTAATATGGCTGGAATAGCTACTTTACCTGCTGCTCAAAAGCCATTCCACCAAAATGTAACTGTACTTGACAACGCTACATTCAGAGACATTACTGGTCTGACTTCTAACACGAAGTACTACTACTATATCCGTAAATTATGTGATGATAATGTTACGTACGGAAACTGGTATACTGGTGACGAGATTATGTCTTTCACTACTCTTTGTAAGACAGAAGATCAGTGTGACCTAACCATAGTAAAATATGCAGACGGAACAAACAATGGCTGGGGTAATAACACCAAGCTATACATTACACGCGAAGGAACTGATGTTGATACATTAACATTTATTCCTCCTGCAATGACTCCTTTCGAAAATGAGGCTTTGAAGCTATGTGCTAACTTGTATAATCTTACTTTCGACAAGCAGTCTAACACATCATCTGTATACTTTGCAATAATTGATGTAAATGGAGACACAATATTCCGTACAACTCCAAACGACAAGCTTAAAGAGAGATTTACATTTGAGCTTCTACCAACTTCTTGTGAGATTTTTGCTTGCGAAGAGGTTAGAAACGTAACTTACACAAATGTTACTACTACTGAGTTTACACTAAGCTGGAATGGTACTGGAAGTTCATATAACGTAAAGGTTTACGAGGGAACCAATATCGACGAGACTTCCACTCCAGTAAGGAATCAGAATGTAAATACCAATAGTATTACAGTTAACAACTTAACACAAAATACTGTATATACAGTTGTAATTGTTTCTAACTGTAATAACGGTTCTACAACTATACAGTCTAACTCTAATGAGTCTACTATCCGCACTCTGATAGAGCGTCCATTAGATCCTATGCCTCTCAGCATAACATTCGAAGATGCTAATGAGCAAACCAAGTGGGAGATATACGGATTAGAAGAGTCTGTCAATAAGTGGGTTGTAGGAGATGCGGTGTCTAAAAATGGCACAAAATCACTCTATATTTCTAAAGACAATGGAGTAAGCTACGACTACCAATACAACTCTCTGACCTACGCTTATGCTACACGTTACGTTCAGCTTAGTGGAGGCACAGACTATCACTTGACATTCAACTACATGGTAAGAGGAGAGAATAATAGAGACCTCGGTCGTGTGTTTATTATCCCAGCAAGCTATAGCCGTATATCTGAGGGACACCACTATGGCATGGACGGTAGCAACAATACTCCTCCTGCTGATTGGATTGATCCTTGTGGTATATTGCAAAATGCAAATACTTGGACAGAGGTTGATACCATCTTCTCAATACCTACATCAGGCAAGTATTTCTTAGCTATTTTCTGGAAAAATAATACTTCTGGTTCTTACACTCCTCCTCTAGCTATAGATGATTTAGATCTATTCGAAGAGGTTTGTTCTCAGCCAAGTCAGTTGCAGGTAAGTAATATTACTGCCAACTCAGCCAGCGTAAGTTGGGAGGGACAGGCGCTTTCTTACGATGTAAAGGTTACTTTATATTCACAGCTTGCAAATCCTGCAACCCTGCCACAAGTTGCTGGACAGACCGGCAATACTACTAAGACCTTTGCAATTACAGGACTTAATTCGAATACTATGTATACGATTTATATCAAGTCTAATTGTGCTGCAGGACAAGTATCTAAATGGAGACGCATAGACTTCAAAACAGACTTTAGCATAGACCAACTACCACTAAATACTACTTTTGAGGATGAAGCAGACAACTCTAAGTGGATTACATCATCTTCTAACGGAACTAATAGTGGTAACCGCTGGGTAGTAGGAACTGCTACTGCTAACAACTCTACAACCTCTATGTATATTTCTCAGAACGGCACAAGTAACAGCTATAATGTCTACACAGAATCTTATGCTTATGCATTCCGTGCTTATCAGCTAAATGCTGCTGACGAATACAAATTCCAATTCGATTGGAAGTGTAATGGCGAGCTAAACACCGACCTTGGTAGAGCATTCCTTATCCCTGCATCATATAAGGATCAAGTAGTAGCTGGCGCAGACTTTGGAATGAATAGTACTTCAAACAATGCTCCTGTGGACTGGATAGACATAGGTGGAGTAAGCACAACTGAGGCTAATATACTTCGCGGACAGGGAAGCTGGCAGACAGTTCAAGTTGGTAACATAGGTGTTCCAACAAACGGTGTGTACTACCTAGCATTCTTCTGGAGAAACAATAGAGGCGGAGGTGCTCAACCACCTTTGGCTATAGACAACGTTAAGTTTGAACTTGTACCTTGTCCTGCTCCTAAGAATGTAACTCTTACTGCTACAAAAACCTCTGCTACGCTCACGTGGACAGGAACAGCTTCATCTTATGAGCTTGAGCTTTACGACGTTGCAAACTTAGCTGTAGCTATCCAACAACAAGTTGTAAATAGTCCTACTACCTCTCACACCTTCCCTGGACTTACACCAGGTGCAATGTATTTGGCAAAAATTAGAGCAAACTGCTCTGGCGGAATATATTCAGATTATAGAGAAAAGACATTCCGTGCTATCAATGAGACAGACTCTCTGCCTATAAATGCTACATTCGAGGAGTTGGTAGATAACTACATGTGGAGATTTACTTCTTCTACAGGATCAAATAGATGGCGCATAGGAAGAGGAGCTAAAAAAGATGGAATCTGGGGACTCTATGTATCAAACTCAACCGGAGGTGATTGTGTAGATCCACTTACTGGAAATATGACTAATAACACCTATGCTACGGGTAGCACATCTTCTGCCTATGCATACCGCAAAGTTCAGCTGAAACGAGCTACAGACTACGCTTGTTCGTTCAGTTGGCAAGCAGATGGAGAGTTGATTGGTAGCACATCATACGACTACCTCCGTGTGTTTATAGCGCCTAGCACAGCAGACCTCACTAACGGGAATACAAATGGTATGACAAGCGGAGGCTCACAGACTCCAAACGGTTGGATTGACTTAAATCCTAAAAAGGGAGCAATGAACAAGAAACCAAGCTGGCAACAGATAGACACCATAGGTATCAGAGTTAATAGAACTGACGACTACTACTTGGTATTCTACTGGAGAAACGACGGTAGTGGTGGACTACAACCTCCTGCAGCGATCGACAACTTCCGATTCAGTGAAGTTCGTAGAGTGTATGTAACTGATAGTGTATGTATTGGTCATGAATATACACGTAATAACTTCTATTTACCACAAGACTCTACCTTGAATCTTGGAGTTAATACATTTACCAGAATATACACAGATCCTGTTACAGGAGAGACACTGAGCATGGTATTACAACTTACTGTACTACCTGGTAATGAGCATAGAATAACTCGTACAGTTTGTGAGGGAGATACAATAGTGTTCTTTGGCAGACCTATAAAAGCAACTGCAACTAAGGAGTATAAGCACTACACTACTGCTTTCAACGGTTGCGATAGTGTAGAGATACTGACACTAAATGTTAATCCATCGCCTAATATATTGGTAGATACTACGGTAAACAACTGTGACTTACCGCTAACTATCAATGGTCAGCTGTATGATAGAAACTACCCATCTGGAACATGGATTGCTACTACTCATCATACAACAGAAGCAGGTTGCGATAGTACTCTGACCTATGCCGTAACTATCTATGGTGAGTGTACCTCGCTCTCTGTAGCTGACATGAAGAATGTATCGTTTGTGCCAAATCCTGTGAGCAAAGACGACGAGCTAACCATCACAGGAGAATTTACAGAAGCAGAGATGCGTGGATTACGGATAGATGTACTTACCTCGCGAGGAGAAGTTATACGCTCTGTACGTCCTGAATCGATGCCGATTACTCTGGCTCCATTCAAGGTTAGTGGAGTATATATCATTCGCATCCAGACTGGAGAAGGTGATGTAATCTACGGCAAGGTAATTGTAAATTAATCTACAATTGATAATATGATAAAAGGGTTAATCCAAAAAGGGTTAGCCCTTTTTTCTACCCAATGTTTTAGATTTTTAATTGCAGAAATCAAAATTTATGAGTAATTTTGCAAGTTCAAAAAAGAGTATCTCTTTTTGTTGCAACAAAGGTAAAACATGAATTTTATACAAAGGAATTGATATATGCAAAAGACAAAATTTAGAGAGGTTTTTCCAGCAGATTTTATATCAGAGGGAGTCGATCAGACACGTGGATGGTTCTTTACGCTTCACGCTATCAGCACAATGATTGACGGCAGTGTGGCATTCAAAAACGTCATATCAAACGGACTTGTTTTGGACAAGAACGGCAACAAAATGTCCAAGCGACTTGGCAATGCCGTTAATCCATTTTCTGCTATTGAGGAGTATGGCTCCGACCCGCTTCGTTGGTACATGATGACCAACGCATCGCCTTGGGATAACCTAAAGTTTGATATCGAAGGCGTAGAGGAGGTTCGCCGTAAGTTTTTCGGCACACTCTACAACACCTATTCATTCTTTGCTCTCTACGCCAATGTCGATGGCTTTTCGCCAGACGAAAAGACAATTCCTTTGGCTGAGCGTCCAGAGATTGACCGTTGGGTAATATCTCTGCTCAATTCGTTGATAAAAGAGGTAACCGAGCATTTCGAAAACTACGAGCCTACTCGTGCAGGACGTGCTATTCAGGACTTTGTAAACGACAACCTTTCGAATTGGTATGTTCGCCTCAACCGCAAAAGATTTTGGGGTGGCGACTACGATAGCGACAAGATTGCAGCCTATCAGACGCTCTACGAGTGCCTGCTGACAGTGTCAAAGCTAATGGCACCAATCGCACCATTCTACGCAGAAAGGCTATTCCTCGACCTATCGCCAAACGAAAAAAATACATCTATCCACCTACAGAGATTCCCTGTAGCAGACGAGACAGTAATAGACAAAAACTTAGAGGAGTGCATGCAGTATGCTCAACAGATTTCGTCGATGATACTTGCACTTCGCCGTAAGGCAGAGAAGAAGGTTCGCCAACCGCTACTCAAAGCCGTTGTGCCAGCCGCAGACGAGAGGACTCAGCAACAGATAAACTACATAGCAGAGCTCATCAAGACTGAGGTAAACATCAAGGAGCTTGAGGTGCTTTCGCCAGACGTGGAGATGGACAACATCGTAAAACGCATCAAGCCAAACTTCAAGACACTCGGCAAACGCTACGGCAAGCTGATGAAAGAGATTGATGCTGTGGTGTCGCAGTTTACCAACCAGGAGATTTCGGCAATAGAGAAGGCAGAAGGCAGCTACAAATTCAACCTACCGACAGGCGACCTGATAGAGCTTGAGGCAGAAGACGTAGAGATTTTCACCGAGGATATGCCGGGTTGGTTGGTTGCCAATGAGGGTAAGCTGACGGTGGCTCTCGACATCACGGTTACGCCGTCGCTCGAACGCGAGGGAATAGCTCGTGAGTTTGTAAACCGCATTCAAAACATTCGTAAGTCAAACGGCTACGAGATTACAGATAGAATCAACGTTTCGGTGGAGAAAAATACGAATACCGACGCTGCTCTTGAGGAGTTCGAGGAGTATATATCTACTCAGGTATTGGCTAATTCACTCAAAGTAGTGGAGTCTCTTACAGAATGCGAGGAGTTGGACTTCGAGGATTATATGGTGAAAATTTTTGTAGAAAAAGCATAAGAGAGAATAGTTTGGTCATTGCATTTTATCCATTATTCCGAAAAAATAGTAGCAAATAGATGTACGAAGAAGAGATAGAGAAACGAAAAACCTTTGCAATTATAGCTCACCCAGACGCGGGTAAAACTACACTTACCGAAAAGATGTTGCTCTTTGGAGGAGCGATACACGTGGCGGGTGCTGTGAAGTCTAACAAGATAAAAAAGACCGCTACATCGGATTGGATGGAGATAGAGAAGCAACGCGGTATATCGGTTGCTACCTCTGTTATGGGCTTTGACTACAACGGCTACAAGATAAACATTCTCGACACACCCGGTCACCAAGACTTTGCCGAAGACACTTTCCGCACACTGACAGCTGTAGATAGCGTTATCATTGTGGTGGACGGAGCTAAGGGCGTGGAGTTGCAGACACGTCGTCTGATGGAGGTTTGCCGCATGAGGAAAACTCCAATAATGATTTTTGTAAATAAAATGGATAGAGAGGGACAGAACCCTTTTGACATCCTCGATGAGCTTGAGCGTGAACTGCAAATTGCCGTTTGTCCGCTCAGCTTCCCTATTGGAGTGGGACAGACTTTCAAAGGTGTTTACAATATATTTCAAAAAGACCTAAACCTATACAGACCCCACAAGCAGACTATCAGCGAGGCGATACGCTTTACGGACATTTCGTCGCCAGAGCTTGAAAAGCACATTGGCTCTCAGGCAGAGCAGCTTAGGCAAGATATGGAGCTTGTAGAGGGTGTATATGATGACTTTGATGTGCAGAGCTATTTGAATGCCAAGTTGGCACCAGTATTTTTTGGTTCTGCTCTGAATAATTTTGGAGTAAAGGAGTTGCTTGACTGCTTCTTGCAGATAGCACCTTCGCCACTACCAACGCTTGCCGAAGAGCGCGAGGTGGTAGCCACAGAGCCAGATTTCAGCGGATTTGTATTTAAAATCCACGCCAATATGGACCCCAACCACCGCTCTTGCATAGCCTTTGTAAAGATTTGCTCTGGTAAGTTTGAGCGAAACACACCATACCTACACGTTAGGCGGGGCAAGCAGCTAAAATTCTCGTCAGCAACCGCTTTTATGGCTCAGAAGAAAGAGACTGTAGATGAGGCTTTTGCGGGCGATATAGTTGGTTTGCCAGATTCGTCGGGCAACTTCAAAATCGGCGACACGCTCACCTCAGGCGAAAAGCTCAACTTCAAGGGTTTGCCTTCGTTCTCGCCAGAGATGTTCAAATACATCGAAAATGCCGACCCAATGAAGTCAAAGCAGTTGCAGAAAGGCATAGAGCAACTTATGGGCGAGGGTGTAGCTCAGCTCTTTACGCACCAAAACAACGGCAGAAAGATTATCGGCACGGTTGGACAGTTGCAGTTTGAGGTTATCGAATACCGCCTGCTACACGAATACGGTGCTCAGTGCCGTTGGGAACCGCTTTCGCTCTACAAGGCTTGTTGGATTGAGTGCGATGACGAAAAGGAGCTCGATATGTTCCGCAAGCGTAAGGCTCAATACCTCGCTAAAGATATTCACGGCAGAGATGTGTTTTTAGCCGAGAGCAACTATGTTTTGCAGATGGCACAAAATGATTTTAAAAATATAAAATTCCACTTCTCAAGCGAATTTTAAGCAAAAAAGACAATCTTATCATGAAATCGCTATTTTTGGTAGGCATAGGCGGATTTATAGGTAGCATTCTACGCTATTCCGCCTCGATGCTTATTGGTAAAATTGGCGAATTCCCGCTCAGCACCTTTGTGGTCAATATTGTCGGTTGCTTTCTGATAGGACTTTTCTATGGACTTGCTGCAAAATACAAATGGTTTAGCTCGGCAGATGTGCGGTTGCTTCTTGTTGTCGGTTTGTGTGGCGGCTTTACCACCTTTTCTACATTCTCTTTCGAGTCGCTTACGCTTCTACAGCAAAGCCAATATCTCACATTCTTTCTGTACCTTTTTGGCAGTGTAGCTCTGGGTATTTTAGCAACAATATTTGGGGTGTTTTTAACAAAATAGGGACGAACAATAAGCTCATCCCTATAGTATCTTTTCCTTACTCTCCTTTTAAAACCCTACTTCAACGCCTCCGAACCGCCGACGATATCGAGAAGCTCGGTGGTGATTGCTTGCTGGCGTTGCTTGTTGTATTGAATTGAAAGTTCGTTGAGAAGCTCGTCTGCATTGTCGGTTGCCACCTGCATTGCCACCATTCGAGCGGCGTGTTCGGCAGCGGCAGAATCCAAAATCACAGAGTGTAACTTTGTGCGTAGCGACTTCGGCAGCAGGGTGTCGAGCAGTTCGCTCTTAGATGGCTCTACGATATAGTCGTAAAACTCTGTTTTAGAGGATGCCTCCTCCGCCTCATCTCTCTCCACATCTAACGATAGCGGAAGCATTAGTTCCATTGTAGGCACCTGCACCGAAGTGGTTTTGAAGTGGTTGTAGATAAGATATACCTCATCAACTTTTTTTGCCAAAAACTCCTCTATCAGAGCATCTGCCAAGTCGCGTGATGCCTCGAAGTCTGGCTTGTCTATCAAGCCGTTGAGACCATCTACAAGTGGGATTTCGGGGTGGTGGCGTTTGATGCCATCGTCAATCTTTTTACCGATAGCATAAGCCACGGTCTCTATGCCGTTGGCATTGAATTCCTTGTAAGCCTTTACGAACTTCGATATGATATTTGAGTTGAATGCTCCACACAGGGTTGAATTGGAGGTAACTACCACCAAAGCCACACGCTTACGGCTCTCTCGCTTTTCTGCCAAAGGCGTAGTGTACTCGGTTTCAGATGAGATATATTCGTTTAGAATGGCTGTCAACTTACGCTCATACGGCAGGAACCGCTCCACCTGACTTTGTGCCTTGTGTAGCTTGGCAGAGGCAATCATCTTCATCGCCGAAGTGATTTTCTGCGTAGAGGTTACCGACTTTATTCTCCCTTTAATCTCCTTTAGTGAAGCCATCTTTTATCTCTCCAAAATATCTATTTTTTTATAAAAAGCTCTCTACCACCTCTTTTGCCACATTTTTCAGAGCCTCTTCAATCTCTGGATTGATAACTCCGCTGCGTAGAGTGTCGAGCAGGTCTCTATGCCTTAGCTGAAGCATGTTTTGGTACTCCGCCAAAAAGCTGTGAACCTTGTCTATCGGCAGGTCGAATAGCAACCCTTTTGTGCCTGCATAGATGATAGCAATCTGGTTTTCAACAGGATATGGCTTGTATTGTGGTTGCACGAGCAGTGCCGAGTTTTTGCGACCCTTGTCGAGTGTGCGTTTTGTAACCGCATCCATATCGCCACCAAACTTAGAGAATGCCTCAAGTTCGCGGTATTGTGCTTGGTCTGTCTTGAGCGTGCCGGCAATCTTTTTCATCGCCTTTACCTGTGCATTACCACCCACACGCGACACTGAGATACCAACGTTGATAGCAGGACGAATACCCGCATTGAATAGGTTTGTATCCAAGAATATCTGTCCGTCTGTGATAGAAATCACGTTTGTAGGAATGTAAGCCGAAACGTCTCCTGCCTGAGTCTCGATGATAGGCAGAGCGGTAAGCGAACCGCCGCCTTTTACCTTGTCTTTGAGAACCTCTGGAAGGTCGTTCATTTGGCTTGCCACTTGGTCGTTGGCTATGATTTTAGCTGCTCTCTCAAGCAGACGTGAGTGTAGGTAGAAAATATCGCCGGGATAAGCCTCACGACCCGAAGGACGACGCAGAATCAGCGACACCTCGCGGTACGAAACGGCTTGCTTCGAGAGGTCGTCGTAGATGACTAAAGCGTGTCTGCCTGTGTCGCGGAAGTATTCGCCTACGGCTGCTCCTGCAAACGGTGCGTAGAAGCGTAGTGCGGCTGGCTCCGAGGCGGGTGCAGAGATGATGGTGGTGTAGTCCATCGCTCCCTTCTCCTCGAGTATATTTACGATGTTTGCCACAGTAGAAGCCTTCTGACCCACAGCGACGTAGATACAGTAAACGGGCTTGCCTGCCAAAAAGTTGTCGCGTTGGTTGATGATGGTGTCGATACCAATGGCGGTCTTACCTGTCTGGCGGTCGCCGATTATCAGCTCACGCTGTCCACGACCGATTGGTATCATCGCGTCGATGGCTATGATACCCGTCTGCAAAGGTTCGTTTACAGGCTGACGGAATATGACACCCGGCGCCTTACGCTCGAGCGGCATATCCAATAGTTCGCCACTGATATAGCCTTTGCCGTCGATGGGCTCTCCGAGCGGATTTATTACACGTCCGATAAGTCCTTCGCCTGTGGGAATCGAGGCGATGCGGTGTGTGCGTTTTACTACGTCTCCCTCTTTTACGCTCGAAGTAGAGCCGAGTAACACCGCTCCCACGTTGTCCTCTTCGAGGTTCATCGCCACAGCCATGTCGCCGTTTTCAAATTCGAGCAGCTCGCCGCTCTCGGCGTTGCTCAACCCGAATATGCGTGCCACACCGTCAGAGACCTGAAGCACTGTGCCAACCTCTTCGAACTTTACCCTCGTGTCGATACCTTCAAGCTGCATTTTTAGCACCTTAGATACTTCGCTTACTTTTATATTTGGCATAATATTCTAAATTTTTCTATAACTATCTATTTCGATTGATATTAATTGTTTTTTTTAAAAAAAGCATAAGCCACTATCTCTGCAAAAGCTCTCGCCTAATTTCGCGTAGCTGGTGGCTCACAGAGGCGTCGAACCTTTGGTCTTCTATCTGAAGTATGAAGCCACCTATCAGGCTCTCGTCTTTTGTCTCGACAAATTCTACGCTTCCTCCATTTTTCGCTATAAGCTCTATCAGCGACTGCTTTGTCTGCTCGTCTAAATCCCTTACGCTACGCAGCGAGGCAGTGATAATGTTTTTCTCCTCCTTGTAGATTTTTTCGTAAACAAGCGCTATGAGCCTTGCGTACTCTATGCGGTCGTTTTCTACAATCATCTTCAGCACACTTTGGCAGGTCTCAGAGACTCCTTCGCCTCCGCAGGCGGTCTTTAGCACCTCAAGCCTCTGGGCGTTGCTCACGGTAGGACTCGCAAGAATCCTCTCCATGTCTGGAAATTGCACAAACTGCATTGCCAAAACGTGAAGTTCATCTTTCAGCCTATCCTCGTCGCCTCTCTCTTTGGCATACTGGTAGATTGCTTTTGCGTAGCGAGTAGAAATTTTAGTTAGTCCCATAAAAGCCTCTCTTACTGTTTTTTATGACTATTTATGTGATTCTAAAATTAATTTATCGACAAAGGCTTTCTCTTCGCCATCTTTGCTAAACTGCTGGCGAATTACCTTTTCGGCGATTCCGAGCGACATCTCGGCAATGGTGTTGTTTATCTCCTTCATTGCCTGCTCTTTCTCCTTTTCGATAGCCATGCGGCTCTCCTCTACAATCTTCTCTACCTCTGCCTGAGCCTGAACCTTAGCCTCTGCGATGATTTTGGTTTTCATCTCGTTTGCCTCCTTTAGGATACGAATCTCCTCGTCGCGTCCCTTCTTTATCATCGCCTCGCTCTCTTTTACGATGCCTGCAAGTTTCTCGTTTGCCTCCTTGGCAGAGTTAAGCGAATCGTCGATAAACTTACGCCTCTCCTCTACTTTGTTTACAATTATAGGGAAACCGAACTTTGCAAGCAGAAAGAAAACCACGCCGAATGACAGAAGCATCCAAAACAGCAGTCCAAATTCTGGTGTCAGTAAACTCATTTTTATCTGATTATTATTATTTCAAAACTATCTTTTCAAAAGAAAATTGCACAGCAGACAAGCCGTCAGCACAGAGCCAACGTGCAAGTCTTTTCGGCTTGCAGATTCTCTTTCGATTGAATAATCCGAATTATTTGAGAATAAAACCGCAGATAACGATAGAGAACAGTGCTGCACCCTCGATAAGAGCCGCAGAGATAATCATGTTTGAGCCGATTTTACCCGCAGCCTCTGGTTGACGAGCGATGCTCTCCATAGCACTCTGACCGATTTTACCGATACCCATAGCAGCGCCAATTACCGACAAAGCGGCTCCCAAAGCAGCTGCAACTTTAATCAAACTATAAGCCATTGTTACTTGCATTAATACTGATGATAACATAATTCTTTAATTTTTAATTATTTAACTTTTTATTTTAATTTCTATTTTTTACAAATTCAGTGATGTGCCTTAACCTGTGCAAGACCGATGAATACAGACGAAAGTATCGTAAATACGTATGCCTGAACATAAGCCACAAGCACCTCTAAGCAGTTGATGAATACCGTCATCACTACCGAAATCAGAGTCATAAAGCTATTGGTAACAACTCCGAGACCAACCGTAAGGAATATCACGGCGGTAATACCGATTACCATTGAGTGACCCGCCAAGATGTTTGCAAAGAGACGAATCATCAAGGCAAACGGCTTGGTAAACATTCCGATAATCTCAATTGCAGGCATCAGCGGAATTGGAAACTTCAGCCACCAAGGCACGTCTGGCCAAAGTATCTCGCGCCAATACTCTTTTGTGCCAAAGATATTGACCATAAGGAACGTAAATGTAGCCAGAACAAATGTTATAGCGATGTTTCCTGTGATGTTTGCTCCTCCGGGGAAAAGCGGAATCAAGCCGATGACGTTGTTGATAAACACAAAGAAAAAGACCGTCAGTAGGTATGGCGTGAACTTCCTGTAATTTTCGCCAACGTTTGGCTTGATAACATCATCTACGATGCTCATTATAAACATCTCCATAGCTGCCACAAAGCCTCTTGGATTTGATTCGGCGGTGTGTCTGTTTTTGTACCATTTGGCACAGCCTAAAATTATCAGCACCAATATCAAACTATTGAGCATCAGCGAGAAGGCATTTTTTGTGATTGACAAATCCAAAGGACGAACTTCGCTTCCGTCTGCTGACTGCTCCACAATTTTTCCTTTGTATTCCTCAGACTGCGATATTCTAAAACCTTGATACTCTGCCTCGCCGTGTCCGAAACGCGATGATGAGAATATATGCCACTCGCCTGTCGCCTTGCTACGCACAATCACAGGCAGAGGCAACGAAATATCGTGCTCGCCGATAGTTGCAATATGCCACTGATAGCTATCGCCAACGTGTCCCATGATGAGTTCGGTAACGTCGAGCTCTCCCTCACTTGGCACGCTATCCGCAGAGTGTGCCTCTGCAGAAACATTTATGGCAAATATCAAAGCCGTTAGAATTAAACTCAATCTTTTAAGCATACTATATCTATCTATTCCGCTTTAGGACTTTCAATTTTATTTATTTGGCTGACAAAGAGCGTGCTTGTAAAAAGATATACAAGGTAAGCCGCTGCAAAGCAGACTATAAAAGGTTTTACATTTATATTTATTGCTAAAAAATATATTACCACCGCAACAAGTGCAAGTAGTAGCTTTAGACTTTTCATCAGAATAAATTGGTTTACAAAAAGCTCCCCCTTCTCATGCTTAGCTTTGATAAGGTAGGCAGAGACAATCTCAAGTGCGTCAAATACCAATATCGAAGCTCCTAAAAATAGCAGTGGAACGTGGTTTGTAAAGAGCTTTTGCCAAAAAATTATAAGCAATGCCAACATTACCAATGTAATGCTATTTACCAAAGATATTTGTCTGATAAAGATTTTTTGCATCGCTATTTATTGTTCTATACAGATTGTAATTTTATTATTTTTCGCCTCCAAAAAACCGCTCTCTATTGCTATCTCCTGCTTGCTGGCTTCGGTGCCATAGGCAATGTTGCCTTTTTTTAAGAGCGAGATGATAGGTGCGTGATTTTTTAGTATTGTAAAAGCACC